>JAVVYT010000051.1:0-8996 GCA_036650995.1 Clostridia bacterium
ATCTTTGTAATCTCTAAAGGTATCATACCTGAATAGCCCATAAAAACAGGTGTCATTCCAAGTTTTTTCATAAACTCGTGATTTTTTTTAGCTAGTAAAACTCTGTCATTTAAGTATTCGTTAGGTAATGCCTTGCAATAATTATACATATTTCCCATACAAAACCACGCAAAGTACGCAGGGCCTACTAAAAGCTCACGGGATTTTTCTTCTGCAAAACCAATAGCTTTGAAAAACTCAAACCATACTTTTTCTTCACCTGTAATGTCTAGCACTAAATTTACGCCGTGAAACGCTAAAAAATCAAGCTCTTTTTGCCAATCTTGCTCGTTCCAAAAAGCCATTGTATAAGAGTGGGTGCAATAGTTATAAGCGTATCTTAGCTTTAATTTTGTTTTTTTGTAAATATCATTTTTAGGGTATACAATTTCGCTTGGCATTTTATTTTGTACCCCTTTTTGAGATAGTAGCACGTGGCAGTAGTTTTTTAAATAGTAGTAAACACCGTAAGCTAGCGAAACTCCATTATTGGCAGTAACGCAAATCTTCTCGTTTTCAGAAGTTATTTTAAAAAAATCAGTATTATCTTTTGAAATATTAAGAGAGAAAAAATCGCTACACTTTGCACCAAAATTTCTTTGCACCATTTCATAAACTGTTTTTATAGCTATATCGTTCATAAACTGACTCCAATCGCTTTTTTTATGATTATATACTAGTTTTATAGATAATTCAATCTAAAATAAAACTTTGTTTTTACCTTTAATTATGGTATACTATTATTAATTAAATTATTCTAGAAAAGGTGGTTAGATAAATATGAAAAAAGTTGTTATTATAGGAGGCGTTGCAGGCGGGGCAACAGCTGCTGCCAGACTTCGCAGATTAGACGAAAAAGCTGAGATTATTATGTTTGAAAAGGAAGAGTATATCTCTATTGCAAATTGTGGGTTGCCATATTATATAGGAGGCACTATCACCGATAAAAATGAGCTTACTGTTCAAACACCGGCAAGTTTTAATGCACGTTTTAATATTGACGTTAGAAATTTCAGTGAGGTTTTATCGATAAATGCTAAAGATAAAAACGTTCTTGTTTATAATAAAAAAGAGGATAGAAAATACACTGAAAGTTATGATAGCCTTATTATCTCAACAGGGGCAAAGCCAGTAATTCCAAGTCTTGACGGGATAGACAATAAAAAAGTATTTACCCTTAGAAATATCCCTGATACATATAAAATCAAAAATTATATAACAGAAAATAACTTAAAATCCGCCTGCATTATAGGTGGTGGATACATCGGAATTGAAATGGCAGAAAATTTAAAGAATTTAGGACTTGATGTATCTATTGTTGAAATGTCAGACCAGATAATAGCACCTATTGACTATGATATGGCATCTACTGTGCATAGTTATATTGAAGATAACGGCATAAATCTTATGCTAAACACTAAGCTTTTATCCATTAAAGACGAGGATATCGGAGTTACTATTAACCTTTCAGAAAATAGAGAGATTAAGGCTGATATTGTCATTTTATCCATTGGTATTCGCCCCGATACGAGTCTTGCTAAAAACGCTAGCATTGCCTTAAACGATCGTGGTTATATTATCACTGACAACAAAATGCAAACTAGTATTAAAGATATTTATGCAGTTGGTGATGCCATTGAAGTTACAGAATTTGTTACAAAAACAAAGGCTACAATAGCACTTGCTGTTCCTGCTAATAAAGAGGGCAGAGTAGTTTCTGATGTTATAGATTCTGAAAACTACACTAAAGACGGATATAATGGCACACAAGGCTCCTCTATTCTTAAAATATTTAATATGACAGTTGCCTCAACCGGTGTTAATGAAAAAACAGCTAAGAGATTAAATTTAAATTACGATAAGGTGTTTACCTATTCACCAAGCCATGCGACATACTATCCAGGTGCTACTAATATGACCATTAAAACAATCTTTGAAAAGCAAACAGGAAGAATTTTAGGGGCTCAAATTGTTGGTGGTGAGGGTGTCGATAAACGCTGTGATGTTTTAGCAACAGCCATTAGATTTAATGGTACAGCAAATGACCTTGTTAATTTAGAATTATGTTATGCACCACCGTTTTCATCTGCTAAAGACCCTGTTAATATTGTGGGATATGTAATTCAAAATCTATTAGAGAATAAAGTTAAAAATTTCCATTGGCATGATGTAGCAGAGCTTATAAATAGAAAAGATATCACTCTTTTAGATGTTCGTACAAAATACGAGTTTAGCAGGGGACATTTAGATAATTTTATTAATATACCACTTGATGATATTAGAGCTAGAATAGATGAGCTTCCAAAATCAAAGCCTATTTATCTCACCTGTCATATAGGGCATAGAGGATATTTAGCATCTCGAATTCTTACCCAAAATGGATATGAAGTATTTAATTTAAACGGTGGCTATCGGCTTTATAAAACTATTATAAAAGACTAGTAAAGAAAATTAGGAGTGATTTAAGTGGCAAAAGATAAGTCGATATTTGTTTGTCAACAATGTGGCTATGAAAGTAGCAAATGGTATGGCAAATGCCCCTCTTGCAATGAATGGAATAGCTTGGTTGAGGAAATCCGCAAAGCAGAAGTTTCAAATGGTAAACAAACTTTAGTCAAAAAACACTATACAATGCCGGTTAATATAAATAATCTTAATATCGAAGATGAAATTCGTTATAAAACTGGAATTAGTGAATTTGATAGAGTGCTAGGTGGCGGAATTGTAAAAGGCTCACTCGTGCTAATTGGTGGCGACCCCGGTATTGGTAAATCAACGATATTACTTCAAATGTGTAAACACTGCACCGATAAGAAAATATTTTATGTATCTGGTGAAGAAAGTGAAAAGCAGATAAAATTAAGGGCGCAAAGATTAGATGTAACATCAGAAAACTTATTTATCCTAAATGAAAGTGATATTGAAGTTATCTGTTCTTTAGCAAGTGCTGAATCTCCTGATATATTAATAATTGATTCTATCCAAACTATGTATTTAGAAGAACTATCCTCTTCACCGGGTAGCGTAGCTCAAGTGCGGGAGAGTACTAGTGCTTTAATGAGGCTTGCAAAAAAAGAGGGTATTCCTGTCTTTATTGTTGGCCACGTAAATAAGGAAGGCTCTATTGCAGGACCTAAAGTAATGGAGCATATGGTAGATACAGTTTTATACTTTGAGGGTGAAAAGCAACTTTCGTTTCGTATTTTAAGAAGTGTAAAAAATAGATTTGGCAGTACTAACGAGATAGGTGTCTTTGAAATGTCCTCTAAGGGGTTACTAGAAGTTTTAAATCCGTCCCTGATATTTCTATCGGGAAAGCCAAAAAACGTGTCAGGAACCGCAGTGGCTTGCGTATTAGAGGGAACACGTCCACTATTTGCAGAGATACAATCGCTAGTTTGTCAAACACCGTTTTCAGCACCAAGACGAATGGCGGTTGGAGTTGAGTATAATAGAATGTGTCTTTTAATAGCAGTTTTAGAAAAGAGAGCAGGACTTATCTTTTCAAGTTTTGATGTCTACTTAAATGTCATTGGAGGGCTAAAAATTAACGACCCGTCAAGTGATTTAGCAATACTATTATCATTGGCATCAGGAATAAAGGATAAAGCTATTAGCGAAGAAACATTTATCGTTGGAGAAGTCGGCTTAGCTGGTGAAGTCAGAGCAGTACTAGGGCTTGAGTATAGAATAAAAGAGGCAATAAGACTCGGTTTTAAAAAATGTATTATTCCGCACCAAAACAAGCTAACCACCACCTTTGACGATATAGAGCTAGTTAGAGTTAAAAGTATCTACGAGGCAATTAACTATATAAATTAACGTAAATCTTAGCATAAACTATTACCATTAAATCATATACTTATTTATAATTAAAAATAAGGTGTGATAAAATGGAACAGCTCCCAAGACAAAGAAATAGAACAGTATCAAATAAAAGTTCAGATAGACCTAAAAAAGTAAGCAATTTCATAAGACTATTACAAATACAAGTAAGTGTATGCGTGCTAGTCTTTTTGTGCGTTGTAGGATTTAAACTAACAGTAGGAAACAACTATGCAGCCATCAAAACAGGCGCTTTTGATACAAATTATAGGCTTACAAATCTTTATGATTTTAATACTAAACTAGATAATCTGGCAAGAGAAAATAAATTCATAGCGTTTATTCTAGGCAGAAAATATGAAGAGATAGCAAAAGATGTATCAGAAGAAAATAGCGAAAAGGAAAAGCTTGTAGAAGACGAAGATACAATGGTTGTAACCACTACAAATACCATAGATAATAGAATGTCCGCTAACATAGAACTTGAAACTATCGATGCTAAAACACCATCGATTTTTATAATAGAGCCTGAAATATTTGAAGTAGATAATTCAAACGTTTTAAAAATACCAAAAACCGAAACAAAAAAGCACAGTTTACCTGAAAAGATATACGTTCCAACTGATAATGTAATTACATCGCCTTTTGGAGAACGAACAGATCCTATAAATTTTAAAAAGAGCTTTCATACAGGTGTTGATTTAAGAGCACCATTAGATACCGAAATACATTCTATTATGTCCGGTACAATCGAAGAGGTAGGGGAGAGCAGAGTTTTTGGAAACTATATTGTTGTAAAGCATAAAAAAGGATTTTCTAGCTTTTATGCTCATCTATCAAATGTGCTAGTTTCAAAGGGTGATATGGTAAAAGCTAATAAAGTAATAGCGTTATCTGGTACAACAGGCAGGTCAACAGGACCACATTTGCATTTTGAGTTGCGGTATGATGACAAATATACAAACCCTTGTCTGTATCTTGATTTAAAAGAAAAATAAAATGAATGAAAATAAAGATAAGTCCGTTTTTTATTTTAATGATGGTGGTTTTTGTAATATCCGATGCCACTTTGTATATTTTTCCGATTATTCTGTCCGCAGCAGCACACGAAATGGGGCATATTTTAGCCATTTATTTATCTAAAGGCAAAATTTCCAAGATACATATACTACCTTTTGGTGCTCAAATTACAATTTTTAATAAAGAAAATATAAGTTACAAAAAAGAGATTATTATATCGGCAAGCGGAGTTTTGGTAAATTTTATATTGCTTTTAATATCTGTCATTTTAAATTATTATTTTGATATGCAGATATTACTATTTATGTCTTTTTGTAATCTATCACTAATGCTAATTAATCTAGTGCCAATCTATCCATTAGACGGTGGCAGAATTCTGTATGCTTTTTTATTGTTAAAACTTGATATCGTAAAGGCTACTTTGTTTTCGGATATACTGTCACTTATTTTTTTAGTACTACTTTTATCGCTCGGAATTTATGTTTTTATTGTAACTGGATACAACTTTTCACTGCTTTTAATTGGTGTATATCTCGTTTTCGCATATATAGTAAAAAGTTTTATAAGAAAATGTTAATTAACTGTTAAATAGCATAAAAAAGTATTGCATATTTAATATAAATATAGTAAACTATAATTATAACAAAGAAGGAAGGTTATCTTTATGGCACTTAAAATTAATACAGACTATATTAAGGATTTTGTTAGCGAAGATGAACTAATAGGAATAGCACCAGCGATTACCGCAGCTCATAATACTTTAATGAGTAAAAGTGGTCTTGGAAGCGACTTTCTAGGCTGGCTAGATTTACCGAATGATTACGATAAAGAGGAGTTTAATCGGATTAAATCAGCTGCTAAAAGAATATCAGATACCTCAGATGTTCTTATTGTAATTGGAATAGGTGGCTCGTATTTAGGAGCTAGATGTGCAATCGATTTTATAAAATCCCCTTTCTATAATAATATGAAGAAAGATACCCCGGAAATCTACTTTGCCGGTAATACCATAAGCTCTACATATTTAACGGAGCTTCTCTCTATCTGTGAGGGCAAAGATTTTTCAGTAAACATTATTTCAAAATCAGGCACAACGACGGAGCCTGCTGTTGCATTTAGAATTTTTAAAGACTTATTAGAGAAAAAATATGGTAAAGAAAAGGCAAAAGAACGTATCTATTGCACGACAGATAAGGCTCGTGGAACTCTAAAAGCACTAGCTGATAAAGAGGGATACGAAACCTTTGTAATAGCGGATGATATTGGCGGAAGATTTTCAGTGCTTACAGCAGTAGGACTACTTCCAATAGCAGTATCAGGAGCTAATTTAGATCAGATTATGAAAGGTGCAAGCGATGCACTAAAAGAGCTAAGTTCAGCAGATTTATTTGAAAATGATGCTTATAAATATGCAGCTTTACGTAATATCCTATATCGTAAAGGCAAAACAACAGAAATTTTAGTTAATTATGAGCCATCGTTAATTCAGCTTTCTGAGTGGTTTAAGCAACTATTCGGAGAGAGTGAGGGCAAAGATAATAAAGGTATTTTCCCAGCGTCAGTGTCTTTCTCAACAGATTTACACTCAATGGGTCAATATATACAAAACGGACTTCGTAATCTTTTTGAAACCGTTTTACTAGTTAAAAAATCTAGATATGAAATTAATATAATCGATGATAAACAAGATACCGATGGACTTAATTTCTTATCAGGAAAGCCACTATCATTTGTAAATGGTAAAGCATTTTTAGGAACTGTTTTAGCGCATAGTGATGGCGGAGTACCAAACATAGTTTTAGAACTTGATGCTCAAGATGAATACAATTTTGGCTACTTAGTATATTTCTTTGAGAAAGCTTGTGCAATTTCAGGTTATACCTTAGGAGTAAATCCGTTTAATCAACCGGGTGTTGAGGAGTATAAGAAAAATATGTTCGCACTACTTGGAAAACCGGGTTACGAAAGTCAGAAAACCATTCTTGAAGAGCGTCTTGCTAAATAATAAAAAAATATTGGAGGAAGAAAAAATGATTAAACTAATTCTAGGTCTTAAAGGCTCAGGAAAAACCAAAACCCTAATAGATATGGCAAACGATGCCGCAAAAGAAAATGGCAGCACGGTATGTTTAGAAAAAGGCAACAAACTAACACTTGATATAACTCATGAAGTTCGTCTAATCAATACTGATGATTATGAAGTTACAACACTTGATGAAATGTACGCTTTTATCGGTGGTATTTGTGCTAGTAATTATGATGTAAATACTATTTTAATTGATAGTATCCTTAAAATTTGTACCGATGATATGACAGCACTTGGTGCATTTTTAGATAAAATCAATAAAATAGAAGATACTAAATTTGTAATCACAGTGTCTGCTGATATTTCAGCTGCAAACGATGAAGTAAAAAAATATTTATAGTAAATATTGAAAGGAAAGGCTTTTATGAAATGTCCTTTTTGTTCTTATGAAGAGAGTAAGGTAATAGATTCTCGCCCCACTGAAGATGATATGAAAATCCGAAGAAGACGTGAATGTCTTAAATGCCACTCTAGATTTACAACGTATGAAGAGATAGAAATTATCCCTATTATTGTTGTCAAAAAAGATGGTACACGCCAAACATTTGATAAAAACAAACTATTAAATGGCCTTATTAAAGCATGTGAAAAAAGACCTGTTCCTATCAAAGTAATTGAAAGTGCTGTTAATGATATTGAACAAACTCTTCAAAATTCGCTTGAACGAGAAATCAGTTCAAATACAATTGGAGAGATTACAATGGATAAACTAAAAGAGATTGATGAAATTGCGTATGTTCGTTTCGCCTCAGTTTATCGCCAATTTAAAGATATCAATACCTTTATGGCAGAGCTTAATAAACTACTTAAAAATTAACTTTACAGTATATTCTCGATGTTTATAGTATCTAGCTTGTAGATGTGACAAAGCATATCTTTTAGAGCATTAGACTCCGCTAAAAACATCACCTTATCCGCACTTTTATTATAGGCTTCTAGTCTTTTGACTAGGAGCCTTATTTCGTCTAATTCGTTGTGACGCACTACTGCTGAAAAGTACGAGTTGTACTTTGTGTACTTTTCGCTGAATTCTTTCATTAAAGGAATACTTTTTTCAAAATCTTCATTCTCTACTAATTTTTCGATTGTGTCGATATCGTTTTCAAGGGTATTAGTTAGATTTTTTAGTATGATTTGATTTGTGCAAATGAGTGATATAACAAAGATAAAAATAGAAATAGGCAGTATTAAATGTTTCAATTTACCTTCTCCTTTTTAATAAGAAAATCACTTCCGTCTGGATAAACGCATAATAAAAAGACTTTTTTTATATCAGAAAGTCGATTTTTTTTAAGAATTTCGTTAACTCTTTCGATTGAAACGTTGCCATTTTTAATATTTTTCTTATCTAAAACACCGTTTACTATAATAGAAATTGGTATCTGCTTTTTTTCTGGTGAAATTTCTAGCTGACCTTGTGTTACAGGGGATAAAGAACCTTTTAAGATAACACTGATTTTTCCATTCGTTTCAAGAATTGCAAATTCCACCTCTTCAATACAAGTAGCACCTTTAAGACGTAGCTCTTCTAGTAGCTCGGCAATGTTACAACGTGTTTTGTCTAGCTCTTTTTGATTTACCTTACCTCGTTCTATTAATATGCTAGAGCGTCCTATAAATAAATGCCTAAAACGATTGCTTTTCATCATAAAAAACGAGGTTAAAAGCTCTAGGGCAATTAACACTAGTATTGGTATAATGCCATTAAATAAAGGGATAGACACGTCCTGCATAGGAATTGAAATTAGTTCTGATATTAGAATAGTAATTACAAATTCAGTAGGCTGCATTTCACCGACTTGTCTTTTACCCATAACTCTAAGACCTATTGAAATAAATAAATATAAAATAATTGTTCGTAAAAAAGAAATCCCCATAAAATTACCTCCCTTTAGCTAATATTATTGTAAGTTAGCAGACTTTTATACTATAATAAAACCCTTTTTAAAAAATTCGCATTTTTTATTGTCTTATCTGCTAAAATGTTGTATAATAAATGTGTATAAACAAAAAATATAAATGTAGG
>JAVVYT010000052.1:0-5380 GCA_036650995.1 Clostridia bacterium
ATCGTTTGTGTCAGTAACATTAGTTTCGTCTTTGATTTTAGCGTCTATTGTTTCTAGTGTATCTTCGCTTTTTGGAGTTATAACATCTGAAGTAATTTCCTCTTCTAAAGTTTGCTCACTTAATGTGTTTGCCTTTTCTTTAGGTGATGAAACGTTTGTAAAGGCAAAAGATGCCATACTTCCAGCCCCTAACATTGCTACGACCATCATTGCTAGTATACTTCCTATTATAATTCTTTTTTTCATTTTTTCTTTCTCCTTTTTAGTTAAAATTTTGTGTTCTAACTATAATACGATTTATAAAGGCAAATCCTTTCAAAAAAATAAAAAAATTATATTTATATTATATCAGCTTTTATGGCATTTCTCAATAGATAGTCGGGCAAGATAATAAAAGGCGTAAATCCATTGCATTTTTAATCATTAAGTAGTAAAATAAGGCAAGGTATATATTTTTATAGGTTAAAATAAAAAGTTAAAAAATATTATGAAAATAGGTGGAATTATGGTAAACGTATTTGATTATTTATATTGGCGAGGCGATTTAGAATTTAATGTTGTTCCTTTTAATGAGATTGATAATCTTATAATGTCAAGATTATCGTATTTTCCTATCGAAAAAATAACCGAGCTTAAATCTTTTACTATAAAACAGTTGTTTAGTGAGTGTAGTAAGCCGGACTTTGATAAAAGCATTTTTATAATGAAAGACGACCTTAAATTATTAGAAACAATTGCAAACTCTAAAAGATATGCAGAGATTAAAATTGATAATTTCGTTCAGCAAATTGACTTTGAACTAGAACAGCAGTTTGGTGCGCTTGTCGTTGTGCTTCCAAATAATTATATCTATGTTTCATATCGTGGCACTGATAACACCTTTGTCGGCTGGAAAGAGGACTTTAACCTCACCTTTCTAGATAGCATACCATCTCAGAGTATGGCTCTTTCATACCTCAAAAAACTAAAGATTAATATCTTTACAAAAATTATATTAGGCGGACATTCTAAAGGCGGAAACTTAGCAGTCTATGCCGCTATGAACTGTTCCGATAAAATCAAAAAACAGATAGTTGCAATTTATAATAACGATGGCCCTGGATTTATGGAAAATATTATTAATAGCGATAAGTATAAATCTATAAACGAGCGTATCATCACAATCATTCCGCAAACTTCAATAGTAGGTAAACTTTTAAACTATAATGGCGCACATAAAGTAGTACAGAGTACTCAAAAACTCATAATGCAACACGATTTATACTCGTGGCAGATTGAGGTTGACCACCTTTTGTATGCTGATGATATTGATGAAAATAGTAAGAAAATTTGTAAAACAATCAATGAGTGGCTTGCTAAAACACCGTTTGACCAACGAGAAAAGTTTTTTGAAATTATCTATAATGTCTTAAATTCAACAAATGCGGTAACCTTCCCTGAGTTTGAAAAGAATTTATATGGTAATTTAAAGACGATGTATGATAGTTATAAAAATGTTAGCCCTGAAGATAAAGAGCTTATAACGAAACTGATCGAATTTTTCCTAAAATCGATTAAAGATAACTTTATCCCTAAAGTTTCTATCCCGTCATTCCCATTTATGCGTAAAAATTAATCAAAGAATTAATTTAAGAATTAATTTAAAATTTAAAATATTGGCAATACTATTTTAGAAATGATATCTATAAACGATGCTTTAAAGGAGAGTTTATATTGAAAAAAATAGTGTTGCCTTTTGTCTGCTTGTTTTTGCTAATAGTTTTATCTCAAAGTGTGTTGGCGACCGAATATAATATCCCTGCTGAAAATGATATTTTCTTTAAAGGTAGTCGTATTGAAAGTAATAAAAAACTAAGCGGTGACGGAATGTTCATCTCTGAAAAACTAGAGGTAAACGGTGATATTAAGGGCGATTTATTATCGGTAACTTTATATAGTGCTAATTGCAATGCAAATATTTCTGGAAATGTAAGAGCTGTTGCAGGCTCTTTTTATCAGCAAAATAATATAGAAAAAAACTTTATGGTAGCAGCAGGGGAGATAGAGCTTGGGAGGGACGCCATAGTTTTTGGTAATGGCTATTTTTTTGGAAATAAAATAACTATAAATGGTGAAATAAAAAAAGATGCTTATATTTATAGCGACGATGTGACGATATCCTCTAATATATATGGTAGACTAGTCGTAAATTCATTAAATGGAAAGCTAAATATTCTAAATAAAGAAAATATCAAAGGCACTTTTGTTCATAAGGGAATAGCCCCTTTAAAAGAGTTTGAGGGCGATGCTAACTATACTTTTATAAAGATAGATACTACTAGGATTTTTCAAAATGATATTAAAAACCTTCTATTGCAGGCGGTGTTTTTTCTCGTTTTTGGACTTTTATTTCTAGTCATAACTCGTAAGATATTAAAGATAAAAGAGAGGAAAATAAAGTATAAAAAAATAGCAATAATCGGAGTTTTACCTCTTATATTGCTACTGTTTTTAATGGTAGTGTGTTTAATTTTAAGTGTTTGCTTTTTCTATTTTAAAATAAGTTTGCTGTGCTTTTTGTCGGTAGCTATCTTCTTTTTTTTGGTGACTTTACTTGTCTTTTCGAGTTTTAATGGTGTCTATTTGGTAAGTAAAATATTTAAATTTATAAAAAATAGCTATCTTGCTTTTTTGCTAAGTGCAGTTATCTATTACTTTATCCTTGCCGTTTTAATGGTTTTGGGCGGTGTATTTAGTGCGTTTTCTTTAACCGCAGAAATTTTAAGTATTACTTTAAAAATAATAATTATTATACTAGGTGTAGCTAAATTTGTTAGCAGTTTACAAGCAAAGGCCCCGAGCAAGGGGATGCAACAAAAGCATCTTTAGTAAAATCTTTCATCGTCATACAAAGCCTGCGTGCGTCCTCCTCGTCATCAAAAATGGCAAACACAGTAGGACCACTTCCGCTCATAACACAGCCTAGTGGATGTGCTGAGTTCATAATATCCTTGTAGTTTGCAATTTTAGGACAAAGAGCTACCGAGGCTACTTCCATAACATTGTATAGGTTGTTACAAATTCCTTTTAAATCGTTGTTTTCAATACATCTTATCATTTCTTTTGTGTCTGGATGTTTTAAAATTTCAAAGCTGTCTAACTGTTTGTAAACTTTCTGCGTTGAGAGTGGAACAGTTGGTTTTGCTAAGACTATGTAACAGTTCATAAGCGGTTTTATAGGGGTTAAAACCTCACCAATTCCACTAGCTAGGACTGTACCTCCTCTAAGACAAAAAGACACGTCAGCCCCGATTTTACCGCATAATGAGAGCAGTTCTTTGTTTGTAAGATTAGTTTCATATAGCTTGTTTAAAGCGAGTAGTACACCGGCAGCGTTTGTGCTACCACCGGCAAGACCTGCGGATACAGGGATTTTTTTGTGCATACTTATGCGAATGGCAGGCTCAAAATTTGTGTATTCATAAAAATATTTTGCGGCTTTATAGGCAGAATTTCTGATATCACAAGGTACATAAGGCAGATTGGTTTTGAGAAAAATACCGCTTTTATCGGACTTTTCCGCTGTGATTTCGTCGTAAAGAGAAACGGTTTGCATTATCATTTCCACTTTATGATAATTTTTTTCTGTAAGTCCTAAAACATCTAGAGTTAAGTTGATTTTAGCTGGACATTTTACCTTTAACATTTTATAAACACCTTTTTCTTTTAAGATTAACCTTCTTATTGTTCTTTAGTAAAGTTTTGCCTTTTATAAATAAATACCAACTACTATGGTAGTTTTGTTATCATATGATAGCTTGCCTACTCTTATGAGTAACTTTGATACTTTAAGATACTTAGCTGTCATATGGTAGCTTTCCTACACTTTAAAGTGGTTTTGCCATTTAAAGATAGCTTTGGTATTTTATTTTGATTTTAGCTTGATACTTTATTTTGAATTTTTTTCGTTTATATCTTTCCATTCGTGGCTGTATTTTTTTATAACCTCTTTATGTTCCTCGTATGTTTTTGTAAAATAAACTTCGCCGGTAGGTCTTGAGTAAAAGTATAGATACCCCTCGTCCATATATGTTTTATCCGGAGTAACAGCAGCTACTAGTGCGTCAATTCCGGGGTTGCAGATAGGTCCTATTGGAAGTGCATCGACAAAATATGTATTGTATGGACTTTCGGTTTTAGTGTCTGCTATGTTAATAGCTTTTTTTCCGTCAAGTGCGTAAGCTACTGTAACATCTGATTGAAGTTTCATCTTTTTATTTAGTCTGTTATGAAAAACAGCCGATACCTTTTGCATATTAGTAGTACCGCTACTGTCTGGTGTTTTGGAGTTTGAAACTTCTCGCTGAATGATAGTTGATAGGGTTATAGCCTCGTCTAGTGTTAGGTTACATTCTTTAGCTAAATCCTTTATTTTGCCTTTTTCAAGCTTGCTTTCCATATTGGATAATGCACGATTAATTACATCGGTAACAGTGTCTTTTGGTGCAATATCTGTGTAGGTGTCGGGGAAAATATAACCCTCTAGCTTAAAAGTACGCTTACTTTCGTTTGGTAGATTTTGTAAAAAATCATACTTAGAAGTGTCGATTTCATTCATCTCTTTTAAAATCTCGTCATACGTTCCAAAATTAAATTTAACAAATCTATTTATAATATCTTTCTGTGTGTACCCTTCAGGAAAGGTCATAGAAAATGAATCTTCACCTTGTTTTTGAAGAGCCGCTATTATTTCCTTGTACCCTTTTGGTGTGGTTAAAGTGTGCTTTCCGGGTTTATAGGTGCCATTTGCATCTTGCTTTTCAGAAAAGTATCTAAATAATTTTGGGTACTTTATTACCTTTGCATCTAAAAGCAGGTTTGAAATAGTAATGGTGTTAGCACCGCTTGGAATATCTATTTCCGCTGTAACGTTGTAGTTTTTAAATCCGTAAACGTCGTTAAGTAGATTATAGCCTATAAATCCGCCAAAAGAAATAATAAGAATTACAAAAATAATTATAATCGAAATTATCACTTTTTTGATTGGTTTTTTACGCTTTTGTTTGCTTTTTGCCCTATAAATGTTTGGAGTGTCACTCATTTTAATTACCGTCCTTATATTTTTTTAACAACTAAATCTTAAAATGCATAATATACTACGAAAGCCAAAAAACTTACTGTGAGGTGAAAAACAATGTGTCTTAAAGGTTTATTTGATAATGATTGCACTACATTATTAATCATCGCTGCTTTAGTTCTTTTATTCTTATGCTGTTGCTGCGACTAGTCTGATTTCATACGAAAAAGACGAGGATTTATTCCTTGTCTTTTTTACTGCCTAAATTTAGTAAAAAAGAGCCTTTTCTATTTTGCGTTTTAAAAGAAACTTTGTATTGTAAAA
>JAVVYT010000052.1:5480-8960 GCA_036650995.1 Clostridia bacterium
AAGAAATTTTGCTTTGTAAAAAATGTTTTGTGTTTTTAAAAAAAGTATTTATCTCTAATAAACTTTTAATGTGTATTGCATACTTCTATTCTTTAAAAAACTTTTATCGTAAAACAAGTAAAAAGTTATATTACTTTTGTTAGAATTAAAACGCATTTTGTGAGCCAAAGAGCTGCCAAAGCAAAAAACCAAATGTTAAAAGGTGATTTTGTATCGGTCTTTTCTGTAATGGATTTCTTTAAAGAAACATTTTCTTTGTCTGAAATTTTGTGAAGATATGGGGTAATCTTGCCAATAAATAAATAGCAAAGTACTAGTAAAATTAAAATGCAGATAATAATATAAAATCCGTCAAGCCCTGCCGAATGGATTTTCTCACCGTAAATACTTAGTAAAAATACAACGATATTATTTATTAAATGAGCTAAAATAGCAGGATAGATAGAATCGAAAATAAAGACTAAAATGCAAAAAACAAATCCGGCTAAAACAGGTCCTATAAAATTAAATGGCGTTGCGTGCATAAATCCAAAAGTCAAAGCAGAGGCTAAAAACGCCCAAATTCCATACGATTTATAACTGTTAAAATACGCTCCTCTAAAGAATAATTCCTCAAAGATTGCAGGGGCTAAAACTACCGCTAAAAAAGAGGAGATAGGACTTTGCTCGTTTAAAGAACTCATAGGATTTACACTAAGTGCATCAGTAAATTTAAAGACATTTACAAATAAAATATTAATTAAAACAGTGAGTAGGCAAACGATAAGTGCAGCATAAATAGTTATAGGAAGCATTCTCATTTTAAAACGTTTTAGAAGAAAAAACTTCTTTGTTTTAACGTCGCTTTTTCCTTTTAAGAGGATAGCTCCTAAAAGAAAAACTATAATAGTCAGTGCGGTGTAGAAATAGTAGATAAAGCCACCAAAAAAATTGTTTATCTCTGTGTTGAAGATAGAAACTAATGTTAGTAGTATGAAAATCGCAACTGCTATTATATCAGGGGAGGAGTTTTTGTATTTATAATTTATCAATTGTAATCTCCCTTTCTTCTGAAATAATGGTATTGACATTTTTATCAAATAAAGTGTTAAAGGTACTGTCTAAAATATAATCTTCATAGATAATGCCAACAGATTTTATTTTGTGTGAGGTTAAGTATCGGTCATAATAGCCTTTTCCATAGCCTATCCTAAAACCTTGTAGATTGTAGAGGATTGCAGGTACTATGATGACGTCATTTTGGTTTGGAATTATAAGGTTTTCGGGGTTTAGTTTTGGTGCTAATATGTTGTAATGTGATAAAAAAAGCTCTTTTTCGCTTTTGATAGAATAAAAATCCATCGTGAGATTTTCAGTATCACATAGAGGAAATGCAACTGTTTTGTGGTCGGCAATTGCTTTTTTGAAGATTTTTTCTGTGCAAACTTCGCATTTTGTACTGCTGTATAATAAAATTCTATCGGTGTTTTTGTAAAACTCACTATTTATAAAATTATTATATATTTTATCGTCTAGTAGAATTTTAGAGCTAGCATCTATTTGCTTTCTTTTGGTTAAAAATAAAGATCTAAGATTGTCTTTCATAAATTTAGTCCAACATCATATTCATATATAATTCTTTTGGCACATCACTGCCATTTAATGGGCGAACCATACCTCTGTGCGTTTCATTTCCAAGATTGTAATAGCTGTGTATTATAACTTTTTCAAAATCAAATTGCTTTTTGAAGTACCATAAAATTTTAGGTAAATCCTCTTCGTTTATAAAACATTCTTTTAAAATAAGAGTGGTTTTATCAAAATAATAGTAGCAAAAACCGTCGTTATAGTAAATAATATTGCCATAAGATTCTTTTATGTACTGGTTGTTTGTAATGATATTATTTTTGCTTTGAAGAACTATATTGTTTAGAGACTTTGTTAAATTTTCGTAAATGAAGATAGGAAGCGGACCTTGTTTTAGCTCTAGCTCTTCGGCTTTTTGAATTTCATCTCTTGTGATAGTGAAAGTGTGTAGTGTAATTGTCTTTTCAAAACCAAAATTATGGTATGTTTTGTAAAGCTCTGTTGTAGCTGGGATAAGCAGCGCATAATCAGTATTTCTCTTCTCTAAAATGTCTAAAGCATTGTTTAGTAGTACCTGCATAAGCCCTTTTCTACGTTCGGTTTCGGTGATACCAATTCCTGATATGTAGGACGCTTTTTTTATCGTCGAGTCTATTTTAACATCATAGTCTGTAAAAAATAGCATACCTATAATTGTGTTATCGGTTTCGTAAACTAATGCTTGAGTCTGGATTTTGATGCTGTCAAAAAAAAGCTCAATGTATTCGTTCGTATCGTTGAAAATTTCTTTCCAAAGTGCTTTTAATGCCGGAATGTCTGATTTCTTTGCATATCTTATCATAAATTTCCCTATCCTTTGTAAAATGCGGTATAATCATCAAGTAAAATAGCAGGTTTATAAGAAAGTTTCGCTTTTCTAAGCCCCTCAATGCCCATATCTTCTTCTCTGTTTATATATTTATAGTCCTTGCAGGCATACTTTGCAAATTTATTGTTTATAGCGGCAGAACTTCCTTTGCAGTCGGATAGTGACTTTTCTATATGCGTTACAAAGGTGTTTGAGTTTAATCTGTTCCCAAGGGTAAATGCACAAATTCCACAATTGCCTCGAAGGAGTCCGCCAACAAGCCCTAGCTCTGTAAAATTTTCAATACACTCGTCAATAACGGAGGTTTCCATTGCAAAATCGCCTTCTTTTTCCTCTAACCATCTGTGAAAAACTTCTTTGCATAAAGAAATATTGTCTTTTGTAATCGGCTCAAATGAGCAACCGTTTTCAGCTTTTTCAAACTGCTTTAAATGATTTCGCTTTGAATGGTATTTTTTGCCCGAAAGGTTAATTAAATCGTCAGCATTGTAAATGTAATCACAGTTATCTCGGTCATACTTTATCTCAAAAACATCAGAAAAGGATTTTTCTAAAATTTCTTTTGATGGAGGGTCTATCCCCGCTATTGCAAAAGGAGTTTCGCTAGAGGTAGCATCGTTTATTATCTCTTTGATAGCCTTTTCAATGTCACCACTTCCGGCAGGGTATAGATAAAAATATTTGCCATTACTCTCGTTTCTGAAAATTACAAAGTCATCAATGAATGCCACTTTTGTGCGGTAGTAAATACGATAGATGTATTGACAGGTGAAAGAAAATTGACAGCCCATAAAATTAGAAATAGAAAGTCGTCTGTTTATTTCTTCTTTTAAATTAAAGGTGATTTCATTGAATTCTAGCATTTGTACGTCCTTAGTTTTTTGTTTTTCTTTGTAAAAATTTTGCCTTTTTAAGTGCCTAGATATTTTTTAAAATAAAGTTTTTTTATCTTTTATAAATATCACACATTCTTTTTTAAAAACTTTTTATTTTATTCTTTTAAAAGTTTTTTCCTTTGTAGTATTTTTATATTAAACTATTATTTG
>JAVVYT010000053.1:0-4721 GCA_036650995.1 Clostridia bacterium
ATTTTATCTTTTTTGCTACTAGACACCGCCGCTATATGTGGTGTCTTTTCTTTGTCCTCGTATGAGTAGAGTGCGTTTGGATATACTTTATCGTCCCAGATATGCTCCTTTTTCATAAACTCATCTGATTTTAAAAAATAATTTGTTTTTGAGGAAAATTTGCCTATTGGGTCGTCCCAAGTGACATCTATATGATACCAAACATCGTATAGATTAATTAAATTCCAAGTGTGGGGAACATTTTCACCTTTAAAATTATTTGAAAACGCATCCTTTATAATAACCCTGTTTTCAATATTATTTACATCTAAAAAAGCAGTGAAAAGCCCGGTGTATGCACTGCAAACACCATATTTTGAAGAAATCATCTCGCTTGGAGTATGAATGTAATTTTCCTTTGTATTTATAGTGTCATAGCTAAAATTATTTATTATATAATCGTGTATCTTAGATATCTTCTCATAATTGTCATTTGCAGTTTCTAAAATATTATTTGAAATTATTTTGGCATAATTATATACATTCGCTTTTTTAAAACTATCCTCACCCCATAAAATTTTGTAGTTTATCTTTATCTTGTCAACTGCTCCATTTTTAAGTAGATCTCTGTAAATAGTTTTTGAAATGGTGTATTTTCTAAGTATTAACGAGTTGTAATCATCAATTCCACTGATTAGATAGTCATTTATTACTAACGCTTCAAAAGGCGTCATATTATTTAGCGTATCGTTATACTCTAGTGTTTCGATATATTCACCCTGCAAAATTACAGTAAAATCTTCTGATAAATTATTAAGCTTATTAAAACAGTAATTTTGAAGCTTTTGGATAACTTCATCATAACTATTTCCTGATATTATATCCTCTTTGTTTTCCGCAAAAACATTAGAAGGGGAAAAAAATAAAACGTTAATAAATATTATAACAATTAGTAGTTTTTTCAATTAAATGCTCCTTTTTTAAAGTTTTTATTTAATGTACTGGTTGTATTATTAGCAAAAATATTAAATTTAAGCATTTTCTTATAGTAAATTAAAAATAAATATGTTATAATAAAATTGATTTTAATGAAAGGAATGATTTTAATTGAAGAAAAAAACTATTGCTAAAGTATCAGCATTTGTTTTAACGTTTACACTACTTTTAAATATTGTTTCGGTCATCGCTTATGCTCCTGTTGGGTATATTAAGGTAAAATTTGGTAGTGAAGTAATTGACGTACTTATAGAATCCACTGTAAAGGATTATTACCTTACAGCTCCAAAGAATAGCACTTCCTTTGAAATTTATGGCGTAACTATTAATAATACAAATTTAGTAGCTGGTAATAATGTTTTTAATCTAAAGCTTGATAATTATAGCTTTAATCTTAATATTTTCGTTCCTACATCAAGTAGTATTCCTGTAACTTCTTTAAAATACACTTTAAATGGAACAACTAGAGAGTATTCTGTTTCAAATTTTGACCCGTATTCTGATAATATTTATCTAGATGTAATCTCGTCTACTGCAATACTAGAGTTTGTAGAAGAGGTCGGTGTTACTATTCAAAACAAGAAAATGGTAATTGCCAACGGAATTTTATCTCAAACGATTACAGTTTCAAAAGGCGGAATTTCAAAGGATTATACAATACATATAAATGCTGTTGTTTCTCTAACTTTTTCAAATAACCTAGTTATAGATGTTGATTTAATAAATGGTCAAACATCATATGTAATCTATGCACCACTAGGAGCTACGACCTTTAAACTAAACGATGAAACACCTACATATCAAATACCATATACATTAAAGAGTGTTTATGGGAGTAATATAACTGTAAAATATCCATCACCATACGATATATCAAATAGCATAATCTCTAAAATACCAATAGATACTAAAATAGATGTCTTTAAAAATAATCTCGGAGATAGTGATGCTATAATTATTACCGATAGTAAAGGAAACGTTGTCACTAGTGGAAATATAGGAACAGGAATGACTGTAAAAATAAATAGCGGTACACCAAAAACCTATACCGCAATTGTTACAGGTGATGTTAGTGGTGA
This sequence comes from Clostridia bacterium, assembly GCA_036650995.1. Classification (GTDB taxonomy): domain Bacteria; phylum Bacillota; class Clostridia; order Oscillospirales; family SIG519; genus JAVVYT01. The sequence goes on from JAVVYT010000053.1 coordinate 2,055, forward strand.
CGGTAAAATAAATATTCAAGATCTGCAAAAGTGCAATAACTATATTTTAAAAATAGCAGAGCTTAATGGTGTATATTTCACAGCAACGGATATAAATGGAGATAATAAAATTAATATTCAAGATTTGCAGAAAATTAATAATCACATTTTAAAAATATCGCCTATAAACCCAAGATAATTAAGAAAGGATTTATAAAATGAAAAAAATTATTTCAATAACAACTATTATAACTATAATTATGGCTTTTCTTATTCCATTTTCAACATTCGCAGCATCACTTAGTATATCAATGTCTGGAGATACTTCCGCTAAAGTCGGTGATACTATTACTGTTAATGTTAATGCAAATGGATCTAATATTGGAGGCGTTTCTTTTGCTATTTCATATGATAAAAGTAAGCTAACACTTGTTTGGTCTAATATCGGAATTAACAATGGGCAATTTAATGCAAACTCTGGAATGTTTACTTGTTATGGGGTTAATATTAACTCTTCAGTAAATCTTTTATCATTAACTTTTAGAGTTGTAAATTCAAATGTAAATGATAAAATAAGTGTTATGGTAAGCTCTGTTGAGGGTACTGATCCTGCTGGTGATGAAGCAATTACTGGAAATAACGCATCTCGTGTTATAAGTGTTGTGGCACCTCCCGAGCCAACACCCGACCCTATTCCTGACCCTGACGACAAGCCAAACCCTGATGATAAGCCAAACCCAGGTGATAAACCATCACCAAAACCCGAAAACCCTGCACAGCCCACACAGCCTGTACAAGATCCTGCCAAAGGAAATGCTTACCTTAAAAGCCTTGTAGTATATAATGCTACTATAAATCCGACTTTTAATATGAATATTATAAATTATACTACTAGTGTTCCTTTTGATACTACAAGTTTAGATATTAAAGCGGAGGCTGAAAATGCAACATCAAATATAGAAATATCTAATAATGACTTAAAACCAGACGGTATAACAAATGTTTTGATTTCTGTTACAGCACCAGAGGGGGCAAAAAGAGTTTACACTATTTCAGTTAAAAGAGATAAAGACCCAAATGAGGTAGTTGCAAAAGATAGTAATAACTTTTTATCTAGTCTTTCGGTAGATGTCGGAATTTTATCGCCTGTATTTAAAAAAGATGTTTATAAGTATATAGTGTATCTTCCTTATGAAACCGAAAACATTAACATTACAGCTACAAAAGAAAGCAACTTATCAACAATTTTGCAAGACGCAGCAAAGCCTTTAATTGTTGGTGAAAATAGATTTAATATAGCGGTAACTGCCGAGGACGGAAAGATAGCAAACTATGAAGTACTAGTTTTGCGTGCCGATATTTATACAGGTAAACTAGAGCTTACAGAAGTTCAAAATTCTGAGGGTGATGTGATACCGGTTGACGATACTGCTCCTAGATTTAAAATGGTATACTTATATATTGCTATTGGAATAGTTTTAGCAATTGTGTTTGGCTTTTTAATGGGAATGTTTTTCATAAGAGATAGAAGAATTAAGAATAAATTTGAAAAAGAGCCGTATGACATTGATGAAGAAGATTTAGACGAAATGTATGACGAAGAGATTTTCGATAAAAATGAGCATCACAAAGAAAAATAGTCTAGTAAAATAAAAGCTTTTAAAAGTATTAATAAAAAAGTTCTTGCATATAAATTATGTAAGAACTTTTTTTATTTTAAAACCGAAAGGATAGTATATTATGAAAAGAATTATTTCTTTATTTTTAGTAGTTGCTTTCTCATTCTCACTGTTTTCAGTATCTGCAGAGGATATACCAATGTCTACTAAAACTATTGCTCCGACCACTATTCAAAACGATATCACCGCCAAAGCCTCTGTTTTAATGGAAGCTAAAACAGGTAAAATTTTATTTGCAAAAAATGAAAATGAACCATTGCCACCTGCATCTGTCACTAAAATTATGACAATGCTTTTAACAATGGAGGCAGTAGATAGCGGAAAAATATCGCTGTCAGACACAACGGCGTGTAGTGAATATGCCGCATCAATGGGCGGAAGTCAGGTGTATTTAGAGCCGGGGGAGATAATGAGTGTAGATGAGCTGTTAAAAGCGGTTGCTGTATCTTCAGGTAATGATGCCGCTGTTATGCTAGCCGAACTTTTGCAAGGCTCAGAGAGTGATTTTGTAGTAGCAATGAATAATCGTGCAAAAGAGCTTAATATGGTTTCGACAAATTTTGAAAACTGCACGGGACTTCCAAGTGCAAATCATAAAACCTCCGCTTTAGATATAGCTGTAATGTCACGGGAATTATTAAAGCATAAAACTATCTTAAACTACACCTCAATTTGGATGGATACACTAAGAAATGGTGCGTTTGGACTTTCAAATACCAATAGATTAGTGAGATTTTATAACGGTGCTAATGGTCTTAAAACTGGCTCAACTGATGAGGCGTTATACTGCGTGAGTGCAACTGCTTTAAGAAATAATATGCAGTTAATTTCAGTTATTTTAGGTGGTAAAACTTCTGATATAAGATTTAACGAGGCTTCAAAACAACTTGATTATGGCTTTGCAAAATTTGAAGTAGCAGATTTTAATGATGACACAAATATTACCCCTGTAAAGGTATTAAAAGGGAAAGCTAATTTAGTAGAAGTTAAAGCCGAAGATAGCTTAGTT
>JAVVYT010000053.1:4773-8960 GCA_036650995.1 Clostridia bacterium
CACGTAAAAGCACCTGTAGAAAAGGGGAAAAAGTTAGTTGAACTTTTGATTTTAAAGGATAATAAAGAACTACGAAGAATTCCATTAGTTGCAGAAAACGAAATAGAAAAAGCGACTGTTTTTAGCTATTTTAAAAAATTACTTAATTGACAAAAAGGTAAATATATTGTATAATTTTGTAAAAGTAAAAGCCTTAAATATTAGAGTTTTATGGCGATGTAAGATAGCTTGAAAGGAAAATTAAAAAAATGGATTATAAAAAAATGGCAATAGATTTACATAAAAAATGTAAAGGAAAAATCGAGATTATAAGTCGTGTAAAGCTCGAAACCGCTGATGATTTATCAGTAGCTTATACCCCAGGTGTTGCAGAGCCTTGCCTCGAAATTCAAAAAGACACAAACCTATCATATCTTTATACAAGACGCAGTAATTTAGTCGCTGTAATCACCGATGGCTCAGCTGTTTTAGGGCTTGGGGATATAGGTCCTGAGGCTGGTATGCCTGTTATGGAAGGCAAGAGTATTCTATTTAAAAACTTTGGCGATGTCGATGCCGTTCCGCTTTGCATTAAAAGTAAAAGTGTTGATGATATTGTAAATACTGTTTATCTTTTAGAAGGCTCTTTTGGGGGTGTAAATTTAGAGGATATTTCAGCTCCTCGTTGTTTTGAAATTGAAAGACGACTTAAAGAAAAATGTAGTATACCAATATTTCACGATGATCAGCACGGAACAGCAGTTGTTGCCGCCGCTGCTACTATAAATGCTTTAAAGCTAATTAATAAAGATATAAAAGATGTAAACGTCGTTATAAATGGTGCCGGTGCTGCCGGAGTTGCTTGTGCTAAGTTACTCATTGCATTAGGTGTTAAAGATGTTGTTATGATAAACAGAAGTGGAATTATTTATGACGGTAAAGAAGGTCTTAATAGCGAAATTGCTTTATTTGCTAAGGAAACTAACAAAAAAGGACTTCGTGGTGACTTAAATACTGCAATTGTTAATGCGGACTTGTTCATCGGTGTATCAGCACCTAATATTTTAGATGAAAAAATGATAAAATCAATGAATAAAAATCCTATTATTTTCGCTATGGCAAACCCTGTACCTGAAATTATGCCTGATGTTGCATTAAAAGCAGGGGCGGCTGTTGTTGGTACGGGCAGAAGTGATTTTCCAAACCAGATAAATAACGTGCTAGCTTTTCCTGGCATCTTTAGAGGTACACTAGATGTTAGAGCTAGTGATATAAATGATGAAATGAAAATTGCCGCAGCATTTGCAATAGCTAATTTAATTTCAGAAGAAGATTTAAGGGCAGATTATATTATTCCTACCCCTTTTGATAAACGAGTAGCAAAAGCAGTCGCTAAGGCTGTTTCTAAAGCAGCTAGAGATAGCGGAGTTTCTAGAATATAAAATTAATTGGTTATAAAATCATCTGAATTTATAACCAATTTTTATTTTAAAGGGAGGATTATTATGAAAATTTTATCTGATGATTGTTTGTTTAAAAACGAAAGCGAGTCTGATAGTTACTACCAATGCAGAATACCGGGTATCGTTGTTACTAAAAAAAATACTGTTTTAACCTACTATGAGGCAAGAAAAACACGTAGCGATTGGGCGCCTATGGATGTAGTATTAAGACGTAGCGAAAATGGTGGTAAAACTTTTTCAAAGCCAATAGTTTTAGCAGAAGGTTCAAATATAAATAAAACTATAAATAATCCTACTATGATAGTCGGCAGTGACAATACAGTGCATCTTTTATACTGTGTCGAGTATGGTGTAAAATCAAAAGGTGGCGGAGTTTTTTATGCTAAAAGCTCAGATGATGGCATTAGTTTTACAGCTCCTAAAGAGATAAGTGACGTTTTTTTACCATTAAACGCTACTGTAATTGCAATAGGTCCAGGGCATGGCATCTGCACTAAAAATGGCACTTTAATTACCGCTATTTGGTATGTAGATAAAAACAAAGCAGAAAATGATACAAACCATTACCCCTCATACGTTTCAACCCTTTATAGTACCGATAATGGAAATACATTTAAAGTGGGAGAAACGATAAAATCTGAGCTAAAAGATTTGAATGAATCTATGGTAGTAGAGCTTTCGAGTGGAGATATAATGATTAATATGAGAGCTCCTAACACAGGATTTAGAGCTATTAGCATTAGCAAGACGGGATTTAGTGATTGGAGCGAAACGTATCTAGATAAATCTCTAATAGACCCCACTTGTTTTGCAGGTATCTGTAAAGTGAGCGATAAAAAAATCGTTTTTGTAAACTGTTGCGATAAAGAAAGCAGAACGCATTTAACACTTAAAACAAGTATTGATGACGGTAAGACGTGGGATAAAGGGATTATAATCTATGAAAAAGAGGCAGGATATGCAGATGTTTCTTTTGATAATAATGGGAATATTTATATAGCTTATGAAATAAAAAGCGGTTTTGAGTATCATATTTCAAAGTTAAATTAATACATATTTAGATTGTTTTGACAAAATCAAGTGAAAATATGAACAATTATTGACTTATTATAGAAAAACTTGATTTGTTTAAAATAATATGATATAATTTAAGAGTACAAAACTTATAATTAAAATAAGTGGTGCAGTATTCTAGTCAATTCAATTAGATGCCAAAGCGGGGCTAAAAATCCGTTGAAGGGCATATCGATGAAGCATCTTGTGCTTGCCTGTTACGCCCAGTAATGGGTGGGTGCTGGATGATTAGATTTTTGGGCAGTTGTAATGGCATACAATGATGACCCATCTATCATGGAGACCTGAATTTGTAGTGTACCTATACACGTTAGTTGACGGATACATTACATTTCAGGATTAAACCTACTTTGCGGTAAAGAAATTTGCTGTGGGTAGCAGTAGCCTGCCTTGAGTGAAGGTGGTGAATAACGGATCTTGTTTTTATTTCATGGCCGTGAAGTAAGAGCTATTGCTGTTTGAAACCTTGTTTGCAAAAGAGGCTAACATTTAATTTGAATTGTTGAGGAAAACTCCTAGACTGAAAATATACATTGGTATATGAATAATAGTGGATTGCAGTACGTTCTAAGTGGCAATCAAGTATTGCTATTGGAAACAAAGCAGCTAAAGGTTTAAAGGGAAACCGCTTTTTCGGCGACGGAAAGTAACTTTACGGGGAAATCCAACTTGACCTAAGACGTAAAATTTACACTATTATTCACCACTACCTTTTGTACAATATTTGTCCTCTAAATAAGAAAGGCAGATTTTATGTCGAAAATTAAAGTTATCAAAGCCAAAAATTCTGTAACTAAGACTCTTGATAAATTATATATAGCAAAAATTATTATTGCTACTTTTATTATTAGCGTAATTTTAACATTTATTTCGGATAATGCTTTTGACTCTGTAAATATTATAATCAGTATAATTTTTGTGCTGTTTTTTGTAATAGTCGGAGTTATTTTTGATGTTATTGGAATAGCATCTACTAGCGCTGATGAAAAACCTTTTCACGCAATGTCTAGTAAAAAAATTAAAAGTGCAACTATTGCTGCTGATTTAATTAGAAATTCAGAAAAGGTTTCTAATATCTGCAACGATGTTGTAGGTGATATTTCTGGTATTATTAGTGGCTCTGCCGGTACAGCGGTGGCAATTAAAATAGCCTCTACGGTGGATAATAGTATCCTTAAAATATTAATTCCATTAATTGTAGTATCGACTATTGCAACACTTACTATTGCTGGAAAAGCTATCGGAAAAACTATTGCTATGAATCATAGTAATACTATTATTTTCACTGCTGCTAGAATTATGAATATCTTTAAACGAAAATCACGAGCAAAATAAATTAGGGAGAAAAAAAGAATGGGAAATCTTTTAGATACAATTAAATCACCATCGGATATTAAAAAACTTTCTAAATCCGAGATTTTAGAGTTATGCTCTGAACTGCGTGAACTTTTAATTAATAGTGTATCTAAAACAGGTGGGCATCTTTCTTCTAATTTAGGTGTTGTAGAGCTTACAGTTATGCTGCTTTACGTTTTCGACTTAGATACCGACAATGTAGTGTTTGACGTTGGTCATCAAACATATGTATATAAAATTTTAACAGGTAGAAAAGATTTATTTCATACTTTACGTCAATTTAATGGTCTTTCGGGATTTCCATCACCAAAAGAA
>JAVVYT010000054.1:0-8786 GCA_036650995.1 Clostridia bacterium
TATTTCTAAATAAAAAATATAAAAGAAGAAAAAGGAGTCTTTGCCAAGCAAAGCAATTGATAAATTTTATAATATATGATATTATAGATAAAAGCAGAAAAGTAGTTCTTGTTTGTTCTTTTTCTTTATTTTCTTAACTGAAAAGATTCGTTTCAAAATAATAAATTAAAACAATATTAAGGAGTCGAAAATTATGGAAAAACAATTTGAAACAACAACCGATAAAAAAGCTTGTAAAAATTTATAATATTACTTTTGTTTTTTGATACTCTTATCTTCTTTTAAATCACTATTTTGATATGACGGTAAGTATTAATTATGTATTGCTGTTGAGATTAGTTTCGGCTTATGTTATAATATTTAAAAGCGAGGAGAGGTTTTATGTTTGGGGATGAAACAGCTGAAAAAAGCAGCATTAAATACGACGGATTTACAGTTGATTTTTTAAAAGACGGAATAATAAGACTAGGTGAAAATGAATTTAAACTCGGACATTTTGGATGCGATATCTGCAATATTTCTAAAAAACAAAGAGCTAATTTTTTATTTTTTGGTATATTATCTAATGATTATAATCTAAAATTAAACAAAAAAATTATGAGATATTCATCTTTGTTTACTGATATTAAAAAACTAGTTAATACCACTGCTTATGTTGTAAAAAAAGTAAAACCATTTATCTTTTTTGATTTTACAGATATAGTTATAGTTTCAAACGATGTTTTTAGCGAATGGGTAGAAACTAATATTATAGATATGAGTGGGCATATCGAAAAGACAGGCGAGATTTTAGATTATAATTTAATGGGGCTGATAAATCGCAAGATACATTTGGGTAAATCAATGCTTGAAAAGCAGAGCTTTTTTTGTAAGGGCGTTGCTTGCTTTGCATTGTTAATGAAAAAATTCATTGATTTTATTGTTGAAGAGGATTGCCACACTAAAGATGAGCTAGTTCTTTGTGCAAAGAAATTCATAAGTAGTCAAGAGGGAATGGCTATTATTAAAGAATCTAATTTTGATTATGAATATGCTGATAGTACTTTTCACTCTCGAGTAAATTCTATTCCTATTATTGTTAATGATTCAAAATCAAATAAACAATATATTGCTAGGCGAATGTATTTTAATAACATAGTAGATTTTTTGCTTGTTGAATGGATTGAGGGAATGGCACAGGGACATTATATTTGGAAATGTAAGATTTGTGGTAAGTACTTTTTGATTACATCACCTAATCATCGAGATTGTTGTGATGGATTTAATGAAGAATATAATACTAAATGTGAAAATGTAACAACTGAGCTAATAGTAGCAAAAAGAAATGAACTTTACCGCCATAAGAGAAAAAATAATCCACTTTGGCATACTCGTAATTTAAGATGTAATACAATTCGGAAAAATAAGAAACTTGGCAAATATAGTGAAGCTGTATCAGATGAAGCAAGAAAAGTTTTAGATGAACGATATTATTTGGCTGAAAAAGACGAATTTTACGCAGATTTTCATTTTGGTCAAGACGTCATACTTGAAAATATTTACGAAGAGGCAATTAAACGCCTTAAATAATTAAATATATAAAACTGCTTAAAAATATAGGGAATTTTAAGCAGTTTTTTTATGATGGCTTTCGCTTTGAAAAACCAGCAGTTGCAATAACCAAAAGTAAGACTTCTTTAGCTCCGGCATCTATTAAAGCTTTTGCACACTCGTTTGCTGTGGCACCGGTCGTAACAATATCGTCAATTAATAGAATTTTTTTGTCTTTTATCTTTTCGTTTGAAACAACTTTGTAAACACCAGATACATTAGAAACTTTTTCTTTGATGTTTAGCATATTACTTTGCGTTTTGTTGACTTTTGTTTTAATAAGGACTTTATCTAAAATCTCGATGTTTTTATCAAGCTCGATATCTTTTGCAAGCTCTAAAGATTGATTGTAACCACGTCTTTTCATTTTATCTTTGGAAATAGGCACTGGTATCATATAGTCGATATCTTTTAAAAAATCATTATCCATAAAAGCTACGCACATAAATTTAGCGAAAAATGCGGATAAATTCTTCTGATTTCTAAATTTAAATCTAAGAATAGCTTGTTTTATAGATAAAGTATAAAAAAATGGTGCATAAGCCATTGAAAAATATCTTTTGCCTTTCTTGATAGCTGAAAAATTAATGATAGGTGTATAATTTGTTAATCGAATGTTGTCTAAACAACTTTTGCAGGCTCTGGTTGGTAAATCGGCATTATCAGGAAAGCTTATTATTTTTCCGCAAAGAAAACATCTTTTTACAAATAAAAATCGTATTATATTATTAAACAACAAATTCCACCTCCGATAACCTTTTACCAAATTTTACCATTTATGAGAATTTTTGTCAATTAAAATGTAATAATATCAAACAATCGACAATTTTTTTTAAAAACAGTTGATTGTTTTGTTTATTTAGTTTATACTTATTAACAATAATATGACTCGTGTACAACTATTTAAATCCACCAAAAATACTAATAAAACGTCAAAAAAAAAGACCTGCAAAGCAAGTCTTTAATGCATACAATATGCAGTCGCAAAGCGACGATTAGAATAAATTCGTATTTGAACTCATGGTGTAATTCTATAGGGTAGTATAGAACCATATTTAAAATAACATATTTTAAGGAGATTGTCAAGATGAAAAACGAAATAAAAGATTATTTTTTAGGACTTGATGTCGGAACTGATTCCGTAGGATGGGCTGTCACTGATGATAAGTATAATTTGCTGAAATTTAACTCAAAAACTATGTGGGGTGTTCATTTATTTGATTCGGGAAAAACCGCTGAGGAAAGAAGGGGTTTTAGAGGAGCAAGACGTAGATCTGATAGAAAAACCGCAAGACTTAATCTTCTTCAAGAACTTTTTGCATCAGAAATTTCAAAAAAAGATTTTGCTTTTTTTGAAAGATTAGAAGATAGCAAATTTTACTCTGAAGATAAAAATATACCTCAAACAAATACGCTCTTTAATGATAAAGATTATAATGACAAAGACTTTCATAAAGAGTATCCTACAATCTATCATTTAAGACAAGCACTAGTTTATGATAAAAAAACAAAGTTTGATATAAGATTAATTTATCTAGCGGTTCACCATATTATAAAACATCGAGGTCACTTTATTTATGAGGGTAAAGAATTTAAAATAGGGGATTCATTTGATAGCATTTTTGAGGACGCTTTGGCATCGCTTAGAAATATTGATATTGATTTTTCTGTTGAAAAAGAAGACTACAAAAAGATAAGTGATATTTTAAAAAGTAAAGATTTATCCATAACAGATAAGAAAAAAGAATTATCAATTCTGTTAAATTCTTATGATAAAGGCTATGAAAACAAAGATCAAAGAAAAATTGCTTCGGATTTATTATGCGGTGCCAAGGTTTCACTAGAAACTTTATTTTTAAATGATAGTTATGATAAAACAAAGCTTTCTTTTAAAGAAACAACTGATGAAGCTTATGCTGAGCTGACTGCCTTAATAGAAGAAGAGGATTTAGATATTATTGAAAAGCTAAAGGCAGTTTATGACTGGTCTGTTTTAGCGGCAATGATTAAAGATAAAATTTATCTTTGTGATGCTAAAGTTGAAATGTATGATCAGCATAAAAACGACTTAAAACAGCTTAAAGAATTATTTAAAAATTATGATAATGGCAGTAAGTTTAATGAGGTTTTTAAAGATAATAAAGAAAATAATTATTGTGCATACAGTAACGCATCAATATCCGATAAAAAAGATAGTAAAGTAAAGAAATGTTCGCAAGAAAATTTTTGCGATTTTGTTAAAAAAATAATTGAAAAGTATAACATAAATACTGATAACTATAAAGACCTTGTAGCAAGAATAAATAATAGCACTGCTTTCCCAAAACAAGTTTCAAGTGATAATGGCGTTATTCCGTATCAACTTCACTTAAACGAACTAAAAGAAATATTAAACAATGCTGAAAAACACTATGATTTTCTAAATGAAAAAGACGAATATGGAACGGTATCGGATAAAGTTCTTAAAATAATGACATTTCGTATTCCATACTATGTAGGTCCGCTAAATGCACATAGTGATTTTGCTTGGATTATTAGAAAAAAGGAAGGTAAAATAAATCCATGGAATTTTGATGAAAAAGTAGATAAAGAAGAAAGTGCCACAGCTTTTATCGAGAGAATGACGAATAAATGCACCTATCTTGTCGGTGAAAATGTTTTACCTAAAAACTCGATATTATATAGTAAATTTGTGCTTTTAAATCAAATAAATAATATCAAAATAAACGACCAAAAAATGGGAATTGTTTTAAAGCAAGAGCTGTTTAATGATTTGTTTTTAAATATTGATGTTCCTAAAAAAATTACCGTTAAAGGGATTAAAGCATATCTAATATCTAAAAATTTTATAGATAAAAAAAGTGACGTTATTATTAGTGGCATAGATGTAGAAATTAAAGGCTCAATGAAACCATATTTAGATTTCAAAAAAATATTTGGCGATAATATGCCTAAAGAAGAGATAATAGAAGAAGCAATAAAAAAGATAACAGTACTAGGCAGTGCCGGAAACACCCTTAAAAATGCAATTAATGATACTTTCAATGGCATTGCAACTAAAGAGCAGATTGAAAAAATTACTAGACTTTCATATTCAGGTTGGGGAAGATTTTCTAAGACTTTTTTAACGGATATTTGTATTGAAAATGAATACACCGGTGAGGCACAAAGCATTATTTCAATGATGTGGCAAACTGATAATAATTTAATGCAGTTACTTAGTAATGAATATGACTATCTTAAAAAAATAGAAGACTTTAATAAAAATGTCACTTCGGAGGATAATATTACTTTAAAAGAACAAATAGAAAATTTGTATTGTTCGCCATCTGTTAAAAGAAGTATTTTACGAACTTTAATGATTACTAAAGAGATTGCAAAAGTAACAAAGTGTGAGCCTAAAAAGATATTTATTGAAATGGCTAGAGATATAGATAATTCACAAAAAGGTCAACGAACTACTTCAAGAAAAGATTTTCTTAAAAATGCTTATAAAAATTGTAAAAAATTATCGTCTGATATTTTTAACACTGACTTAACTGCAATTTTAGAAAAAACACAAGATATTAATCTAAGACAAAAAAAGCTGTTTTTATACTATACTCAATTTGGTAAATGTATGTATAGCGGTGAGCCTATAAACTTAGAAGAACTATTTACAAAAGAGTATGACATTGACCATATTTATCCGCAGTGTAAAGTAAAAGATAATAGCATTGATAATATGGTATTAGTAAAAAAAGATCTCAATGCTAAAAAAAGCGACAAATTTCCTATTCCTAATGATTGTGTTACTAATAAAGCAAAAGAATTATGGAGAGTTTTATTAGAAAAAGGACTTATTTCAAAAGAAAAACACCATCGCCTTACAAGAACTAATGGTTTTAGTGGAAATGAATTATCAGGATTTATCGCTCGCCAGCTAGTCGAAACAAGACAGTCTACTAAAGCTATTGCAAAAATGCTCGAAACTATTTATAGTGAATCTAAAATTGTTTATGTAAAAGCCGGAAATGTATCAGAGTTTAGACGTGATGAACAGGTTGTAAAATGTAATAACGGTTTAGAACTTGTTAAATGTCGTATTGTTAATGATTATCACCATGCTAAAGATGCATATCTAAATATCGTCGTGGGTAATGTTTATGATGTCAAGTTTACATCAAATCCAATTAATTTTATTAAGAGTAAACAAACATATAGCCTAAATAAAGTGTTTAATTTTAATGTACAACGCAATAATGAAATTGCTTGGATATCTGATAATAATGAAACACTAATTAATGTATTAAAAAATGCAAATAGCAATAATGTTCTATATACTAGATATGCAACTTGTGCTAAGGGTGGTTTTTATGACCAAAATCCTATTGCAAAAGGTGAGGGCAAAGTATTATTACCTCTTAAAAGTAGCGATGAAAGATTGCACGATATATCAAAATATGGCGGTTATTGTAAGGAGTCAATCTCATTTTATGTTTTAGTAGAGCATGATGATGAAAAAGGTAAGAAACAAGTAACCTTTGAAGGAATTCCTGTTCGATTATTATCGGCCATTAAAAAAGATGATACTGCAGTTAATAACTATTTAAAAAACACTTTAAAGCTTATAAATCATAGAATTCTAATAGATAAAATAAAAATTAATACTCTGTTTAATGTTGATGGTTTTAAGATGCACTTAGCAGGCAAGAGTGGCGACAAGCTAATTGTTAAAGGGGCAAATCAGCTTATAATTTCTAATGATTTATATTATTACGCAAAAAAAATTGAATCCTATATTAATAAAAATAAAGAGCTTAAAACTGAAGTTGAAATAAATGTAAATAAAGGAATAACAAAGGAAAAAAACCTAGTGCTATACGATGAAATGACCCATAAATTACAAGATACCATATATAGCAAAAAGTTAGAAGCAGTAAAAGAACCATTTGTTAATAATAGAGAGGTGTTTGAAAATTTATCGCTTATTAATCAGTGTAAGTTTTTGTATGAAGCGTTTAAGGTTTTTAGTGCCTCTTCAAGTGGTAAGGATTTATCTCTTATTAATGGGCCTAAAAATGCAGGTGTTATTACAATATCAAGAAACCTAAAAAACACAATAAAAAACACAGAGAATATTTCTATTATTTATCAATCTGTAACCGGTCTTTTCGAGAAAAAAATTAATTTAAAAACATTATGAGCTGGAGAATAGTAGAAATTTCAAATCGTGCCAAACTTGATATGAAAATGAATTATTTAATTATTCGCAAAGAAGATATTACTAAAATTCATCTTTCTGAAATATCAGTTTTAATTATTGAGAGTACTGCAGTATCCCTTACTGCAGCTCTTATTGTAGAACTTGCAAAGCGAAAGATAAAGGTTATCTTTTGCGATGAAAAGAGAAATCCTATTGCCGAGAATATATCTTATTATGGCAGTCACGACACAAGTCTAAAAGTAAGAACAGAAATTAATTGGAATGATAATACCAAAAAATGCGTTTGGACAAAACTAGTTACCGAGAAAATTCTAAAGCAAAAGGAGCTGTTAGCAAAACTAGATAAACAGGAATATAAAAAGCTAGATAAATATCTTGGAGAAATTGAATTTTATGATGTCACCAATAGAGAAGGTCATGCAGCCAAAGTGTATTTTAATTCGCTTTTTGGAAAAGATTTTACACGTTCTAAAGATAACAATATAAATGCAGCACTGAATTATGGGTATGCAATACTACTATCTGCTTTTAATAGAGAGATTGTTTCAAATGGATATATTACTCAGCTAGGTTTATTTCATGATAATGTATATAATATGTTTAATTTAAGCTGTGATTTAATGGAACCATTTAGACCACTAGTTGATGAATGTGTTTATTTTATTGACCATGAAAATTTTATGCATGATGAGAAGATAGAACTTGTTAATTTGTTAAATAAAGAAGTTTTAATAGATAATAAAAAGCAGTATGTAAATAACGCTATTAAAATATACTGCAAAAGCATATTAGACGCCTTAGATAATAACGATATATCAAAAATAAAGGATTATAGAAATGAGCTTTAGATTTATGCGAGTAATTGTTATGTTTGATTTACCAATGGAAACATCATCAAATGCAAGAGAATATAGGAGATTTAGAAAATTCTTAATTAAAAGTGGTTTTATTATGATGCAGCAATCTGTCTATTCAAAGCTAACGCTAAATGCAACTGCATCTAATATGGTAGCGGAAAATATCCGTAAAAATAAACCGAACGATGGTTTAGTTCAGCTCTTAATAGTGACAGAAAATCAATATAATCGTATGGAATTTATCGTCGGTAAAAAGAATTATGACGTTTTAGAAAATAATGAAAGGCTAATAGTTTTATGATAACACTGTCTTATCCTTTGTTTGAAAGCTCAATTGATTTTAATGATAATATTGTAAAAGTAATAGTAATAGAAAATCCAACTGAGTTTTTGAAGTTTGAAACGCAGCTGCTATTAGCAATGGAAGATAAAAGTGAAGAGCTAGCGCTATTTAAAAATCACGAAGAAATACAGTTTAAAAAATACTTTGAAGTAATTACAGACGTTTTTTCTCTAGATAAAAGTAATAAAAAAATAATTAATAAATTATATGCTAAATTGCAGGAGTTAGCATATCAAGAGGATATGTATTTGAAAACTTGTGAGCTAGAAAAAAATATAAATGAGTATGTAATTAATTTATCGGAATTTGTTGATTGTAATCTAGATTATGAGCAGGTGGATTTATTGGGAGTTTTCAAATCCGTTAATTTAAAAATAACAGATGATAATATTTCTTTTATAGAAAAAATATGCGATTTTGTTGATGTGTTCAATGAGTTTTTAAAAATAAATTATTTTGTTTTTATAAATCTTAAATCATATCTAAATGACGAGGAGTTACAAGAATTTTATAAATTTGTTTCTTATAAAAAAATTAATCTATTATTATTAGAAAATCATCAGAGAAATAAATTGCCTAATGAAGATTTAACAATAATAGACAATGATTTATGCGAAATATATTGATTTTCACTTAATTGTTTGATATACTAAAGCTAGCCCATTAGAATTACGGTGTTGTGGTGGCATTACATTTAAAAATCTATTTTTTTATAATTTGAGGTTTGAGAATGGTGTAATTCTATAGGGTAGTAAAACAAACGTTGTAACGAAGAAAAATATATTAGGGT
>JAVVYT010000055.1:0-8523 GCA_036650995.1 Clostridia bacterium
GAATCGAACCACCGACACGGGGATTTTCAGTCCCCTGCTCTACCGACTGAGCTACAGAGGCAAAATGACTGTACCCCTTATGGGTATTGCCCAAAAGCTACTGCTTTATTATATGCTTTGGATATAATAAAAATGAAAGATAACTTTCATTTTTATTTCCAAATGGCGACTTTGAAGGGACTCGAACCCTCGACCTCCGCCGTGACAGGGCGGCGTTCTAACCAACTGAACTACAAAGCCATAGTATAAGCCTTTAATGTTACTTAAAGGCTCATGTGGTGGGAATTACAGGGCTCGAACCTGTGACCCTCTGCTTGTAAGGCAGATGCTCTCCCAGCTGAGCTAAACTCCCAATTGTGCCGTTTTTTAACGGCTCATATAGAATAACATAATTGTCTTAATCTGTCAATACATTTTCAAAAATAATTTAATTTTTTTCTAATTTTTATCTTTTATACCTTTAAAACAGATTTATATCCAATAATATCAGCGTTTTTCTCTAAAATTGGTGTCACATCATTTTTAATAAAGCTCTCTACCTGCTCTACACTTCTGCCGATAAAATTCTCAGGTTTTAAAACGTGCGTTAGCTCTTCTTTAGTAAGCATAAAACTATCGTCTGCAACTATTCGCTCTATCAAATCATTTTCTAAACCATTCTGCTTTACATTGGCTGCCGCTTTAATCGAGTGTTTTCTAATCTTCTCGTGAAGTTGCTGTCTATCCCCGCCTTTTTTAACTGCGGACATCATAATATTTTCGGTTGCCATAAATGGTAGCTCTTTCATTATCCTTTGATGTATTACTTTAGGATATACAACAATGCCACTTGAAATATTGATATATATATTCAAAATTGCGTCTACCGCTAAAAACGCTTCTGCTACTGAAATACGTTTATTTGCTGAATCATCAAGTGTACGTTCAAACCACTGAGTAGATGCCGTTATAGCAGGGTTTAAAGCGTCTACAATCACATATCTAGCTAGTGATGACATTCTTTCACTACGCATAGGATTACGCTTATAAGGCATAGCAGAGGAGCCAATTTGATTTGTTTCAAAAGGTTCTTCCATTTCCTTGAAGTTTTGAAGTATTCTCATATCATTTGAGAATTTATAAGCACTTTGAGCGACTGCTGAAAGGGTAGCTAAAATATTTGAATCTACCTTTCTCGAATATGTTTGCCCAGAAACAGAAACATATTCATTAAAGCCCATTGATTTTGCAATTTTATCCTCTAAAGCGACTATTTTTTTAGAATCGCCATTAAAAAGTTCCATAAAACTCGCCTGAGTTCCGGTAGTGCCTTTAGAGCCTAAAAGTTTTAATGAATCGATGCGGTAAACTAGCTCGTCATAATCCATTATTAAATCATTTATCCAAAGAGTTGCACGTTTACCGACCGTTGTAAGCTGTGCCGGTTGAAGATGCGTGTATGCAAGTGCCGGCATCGACTTATAATTTTCTGCAAATGAAGAAAGTGATGCTATTACATTTACAAGCTTATTTTTAATAATCTCAAGCCCTTGTTTCATAACGATAATATCAGTATTGTCACAAACATAACAAGAGGTTGCACCTAAATGAATGATACCTTTTGCATTAGGACACTGCTCACCATACGCATAAACGTGCGCCATTACGTCGTGACGAACCTGCTCTTCTCTTTTTTTTGCTACGTCATAATTTATATCATTAGCATGCTCTTTTAGCTCATCTACCTGTTGCTTTGTGATAGGCAAACCTAATTCTCTTTCAGCATCTGCTAAAGCTATCCAGAGTTTTCTCCAGGTTTTAAATTTATTATCGGCAGAAAATACATACTGCATTTCATCTGAGGCATAACGCTCTGAGAGTGGGCTTACATAACGATCATTATTCATATAACTTCCCCTTTAACTTCTTCGCTTATTAGCTTTATTTTTATTTTTCTAAATTTTATTTTTAACATTTTTATAGTTTATAAATTAGATAGTATCTTCTCGCAACTAGCAAGTTTTACGCAGATACAAAATAGTTTCATAGCTGTTTCTAATTCCTCTAGTGGTGGAAATGTTGGCGCAATACGAATATTACGATCACGTTTATCAACACCATATGGAAAAGTAGCTCCGGCTGATGTCATTACAACACCTGCTTCTTTGAGCAAACGAAGTGTTCTCTTAGCACAACCGTCCATAGTATTAAGAGATACAAAGTAGCCACCTCTTGGACTATTCCATTCTGCAACTTCATAGCCGTCTAGCTCATTTTTAAGAGTTTGTAACACACAGTTAAACTTTGGCTTTAATATTTCACCATGCTTTTTCATATGCTCATATAGACCATTCGCATCTTTAAAATATTTTACATGGCGAAGTTGATTTAATTTATCAGGACCTATTGTTTGAACGATAAGCTGTTTTTTTATAAATGAAACATTTGGAACACTAGCAGCTAAAAGTGCAACTCCGGCACCTGGGAATGTAACTTTTGAGGTGGAGGCATATTCAAAAACCATATTTTCAGTTCCTGCTTTGCGACATTCATCAAAAATATTAAGTATTTCATCGTGTTTATCCGATAAATGATGCCACGCATATGCGTTATCCCAAAAAATTCTAAAATCAGTAGCCTTTGGTTTTAAGTTTGCAAAACGTCTAACAACTTCATCACTATATGTTTTACCCTCGGGATTTGAATATTTCGGTACGCACCAGATGCCTTTTATCGTTTCGTCTTCAGATACTAGCTTTTCAATTTTATCCATATCAGGACCATCTTCTAGCATATCTATTGTTATCATTTCGATATTAAAATGCGCACAAATTCCAAAATGTCTGTCATACCCTGGTGAAGGACATAAAAACTTAATTTTGTCATATTTAAACCATGGCTTTTCACTACCTAAAACACCGTGAGTCATAGCTCTAGCAATGGTATCATACATCATATTTAAAGAGGAGTTACCACCTATTATTATCTCTTCAGGAGAGATATCTAGTAGCTCTGCGAAAAATCTTTTAGCCTCTGGAATACCATCTAAAAGCCCATAATTTCTGCAATCGGTACCATTTTCATCAAAATAATCTTTATTATTCTCTAAAATATGCAACATATCAATTGATATATCTAGTTGCTTTGTACTCGGCTTACCTCTTGACATATCAAGCTTTAGGTTTTTTGATTTATACTCGTTATATTCATTCTTAAGGGCAAGCTCTAAAGCCTCAATCTCTTCACTATTATAACTTTGCAATGGTTTCATCTGAAAATCTCCTTTAAAACTTTATATAATATTACCATAAAATTTTATGATATCTATTGTTATCATTATATACCAAAAATGAAACTTTGGCAACAAATAATTGCAAAATAAAGTATATTTTATAATATTTAATGTAAAATTCAATTTATTATGAATTTACAAAATAGTTTTTGTGCATTATAAAGACTTTAGATACGCAACTTCTTCATCATTTAACATTCTATATTGACCTGTTTTTAAACTTCCTATGCGGATATTACCGATAGCAATTCTTTTTAGCTGCAAAACATCAAAGCCCAAAGCATCACACATTCTTCTAATTTGACGATTTTTACCCTCAAAAATAGTAAGTGTAAGCACTGTTCTATCCTCTTTTTCGGTGCGAACTTTAACCTCGGCTGGAGCTGTAACGTATCCATCATCAAGTCTTACACCTGTTCTAAGGCTTTTTAATACTTCAAGTGACACAAGACCCTGCACTGTAACTCTATAAGTTTTTGGTAGATGGGTAGACGGATGGGTAAGCTTATTTATCATTTCTCCATCATCGCTTAAAAATAACATTCCTTCGCTTTCTCTATCAAGTCTGCCTGCATAAACCACTCTTGAAGAGATACCTTTAATTAAATCAGAGATGTTTTTCCTATCCATTTCATCTTTCATAGTAGTGATATATCCACGAGGTTTATTTAAAACAAAGTAAGATTTTTTGCCGACATTATAACGAATAGCCTTATTATCTACCATAATTTTATCTTGCGAAACGTCAACCTTATCACCGATAATTGCGACTTTTCCATTAACTTTTACTTTGCCCTCTTCAATTAAAACGTCTGCATTTCGTCTTGAGCAAACACCACTTTGAGCCAAAGCTTTTGATAATCTAATTTTTTCCAATGAATTTTCTCCTTTAATAATTAGCGTTAGCGAATATTATTATTTATCGCTTCTATCGGTATCAAATGCGTATTTTTCTCTAATCTTATTAAGAGAGATAGCAGCGAAAAACGACGCAAAAATAATTGCAATTTGGTAAATTCCTATTCCATAATAAGCAAAGCGGTAAACAAAAGCTGTAATCGAATTTGTAATCCAGATTTGATTATATAGTGGGAATGCCTTTATCATTTGGTTTGGGGTTATAAAAGTACAGATTAAAACTGCATACATTAGCAAAACTAGTACAATATCAGTAGACACTACTTTTCCTTTTAGATACATTATATTATGTTTTATGCAAAGAAAAAGAGTTCCAATAAAAAGTGCTATGGTAACAACAACTATAATACTCGCTAAAACAACATTTACCTGCTCTAAAGGTGGATAAAGTTCAGTTTCACCTGAGAATATTTTCATAAACCCTGGTACCATAAAAAGCAAATATGACACAAAAGCAAACAGATAAACTACTGTTGCTATTAAACTTAAAACAAACGACTTTTTCATAATAAATATATTTCCCTTTCATTTCGCAATGAATTAAACAAGTTTTATTAAATTTCATTTAATTATAACAAAATTCTTTTATAATTGCAATAGTTATAAAGCCTTATTATTTCTTTGGCAAATAACATTTTTAATATTATTTATTTGCAACTAGACATCGTTTTATTGTAATTTAATATTTTAACATTAAAAAAAATCTGCTACATAATTTTATATAGCAGATTTAAAGTTATTTAATTTCCCCTTTGTGCTTCTTCATTAATTGTTTTAGGGATATCAGGACGTCCTACATATCTCATATTAGGATAGATTATCTTGAGAAAATCATCATCAAAGTATTTATCGAAAAACCTCGCAACACCGTCTGTTGCCGGGATATTATCAACTCTTTGTGACTGCCTTGCAACAGCACCGATTGATAAAAGTGAGTCTAGCAGAATAAAGACAAACACTATTATTGTTAAATTCTTACCTAGCTTTTTCGGGATTTTTTCAATGAGCCTTGAAAGTGCGGGGTATAAATCTTTCAGCCAAACAACACCTAGTATGCCCCAAAAGACCGAATACATAAGGTTTGTACGTCCGCCTATATTAAGCGGTGAAGCACTATATTCCCAAGATACTGTACCGAAAGCTGCTTGTTGCACAAAGCTACAAACGTACTCAAATGCACCACCTATTACCATACTTGCAATAAAAATAAGAATTTCCTTTTGCTTGTACAGTTTATAAAGACAAAGAGTAAGCAACACAGCGCCTAAGCCATAAACTAGAATAAAAGGTCCAAAAACTAAACTAACACGTAGCTCAAATTTATGTGGTGGAGTAATTAGACACCACGAGGTTTCGAGTAAAAAGCCTACGACATTACCTATCATAAATATCCAAAATAGTTTTGAAAAGCAAAGTCCATTAGCAAATGGTGCTTCTTTTCCCTTTGGAATTTTAGTTTCATATGCTGCTACTGCATAGGTATTATGCTTTTTAACAACCTCTGAAGATTTCTTTTTAAAGGTTTTAAAATTATCTCTTATCGAATCTAACTGCTCATTATACTTTAGAGATTTTAAATCAGGGAACGCTTTTAAAAGACGACTATGGGCTTTATTATTTTTAATTGCCAGCTCGTATTTTTCTTTTAGTTCAACTGATTCTTTTTGAATTTTTTTATCGACAACTTCGTATTTTTCTTTAGCCTCAATAGCACCTTTTGAAACCTTTTCACCAAGGGCATTTGAGCCTTCTTTGATTTTATCTGATACTATTTGAAGTTTTGATAGTTTACGATTTAGACCTGTAATTGAAATAACTGTTACCGCAAAGTCTGCAATAACAACCGCTAACAAAATAGCTAATAAAATCCAGCCTACTATATGAGGGATAGCATCTATAAATCCTTTAGTAACAGGCATTATTCCTTTTACAATTAAAGCACCTGCAAATCCCCAAACAACTGAAAATTTAAGGCAAACATAGCCATTTAGATTATGTGGTTTATCAGAATAATCCCACCATTTTTGATGGAAAAATTTTTCAAGTAAAAATCCTGCAAACCATTCAAGAGCAGAGCCTAAAATCATAGCACCGATTAATAAAAGTGCTATATTTTTACTAATTGGTTCAAGACAGAAGTCCATTAAAACAACGCCAAATCCATAAATAGGACAGAGTGGACCATTTAAAAATCCTCTATTTACAAATTGTTTTTGACGAATAGCGGCAAATGCAACTTCACTTACCCACCCTACAAAAGCAAATATAAAAAAGGACCACATATAAATATACATAATTATCCTCGCTATTTCTATTATTACGTATCGAAAAAAAACCAAGATTTCATCAACACATATCTTAGATTATAGCAAATATTTTAGGTTATGTAAATAGAAATATATCAAATTAAGTCATACTAAAAGAATTTAAAGGATATTATTTACAAAAATTTTATTTATTGTCGCTTTTTGCTTTTGCGATTAGAAAGCCATTTCTGCCATTTTCTTTTACTTTATAAAGTGCTAAATCCGCACTTTTATATAGGCTATCATAAGTAGCACCTTTTTTAGCAATTGCTATTCCAATGCTCAAAGTTATTGATGTTGGCCATCTTGAATCCATTTTAAAAACCTGTTCATTTATTAAATTAATTTTTTCTTTTATATCCTTTTCATTTTTAACTACCTGTGAAAATACGATAAATTCATCGCCGCCAATTCTTCCAATAATATCCTGCATTGTAAAGACATTTCTAAGTACAGTTGACACATCTTGTAATATCTTATCACCGATATAATGACCGTAATTATCATTTACTTTTTTGAAAAAGTCAATATCTAAAATGAAGATACTTCCCTTTATAATATCTACATTTTCTAAAAGTTGTTTTTCTGTTTGTTCTCTAGTTGTTGTAACGTTGCAAAGTTTTGTTAGTGAATCGGTTTTTGACTGTTTTAAAAGCTCGTCTTTTTCTTCTTTTTCGGACTGAATATTAGTTATTTTACCTACTAAATATTTTTTATTTCCACTTTCATCGGTAATGACTGCAATGGCAATTCTCATCCAGATAAGCTCGCCTGTTTTTATTTCAACTTGACGTTCTGTAATGATACTCTTATCTTTATCTAGGCTTTTTTGGATATTTCTTGCCCAGTCGTCTTTAGAATGGCTAGACTTCAAGACGTTTTCAAGGTATTTTTCGGTTATTAGTTTTCCGCCAAAAGCCTCGACAGTTTTTTCTGTTAATGTTAAAACATCTTTTTTATAATCATATTCAAAAAGATACTCTAAAGACAGATCACAAAGAAGGTTAAACCGTTCATTTTCGATCTGTAATTTCATCCTTGCGTGTTTTTGTGACCAGGCAAAATATACTAAAAACGCAACTAACAATAGTCCAAAAGATAGTAGAATAAAAACTACCTCAATTGGATGTGACCTTATAAAATCTTCAATACTGATTTTCTCATTTTTATGAATACTATTTTTATATATTATTGTTTCAATCTCATCTTTTGAAATGCTATCTATTGTTTTATTTAAAACCGAAATTAAAATAGGGTCTACCGGACGAGAAACACCGATGCAATAGTTATAAATATGCGATGTTTGAGGTACTAGTGTTAGATGACTTAATTTCTCAGTTTGACTATAATACTCCATTGAATAGTTGTTTCCATATGTATAGTCTGCTTTGCCACTCTTTATAGCATTTACGCACTCTAAATTGGAGTTAAAACGAATAGCATTTTCACCATCAATCCCCTCATAATTTACACCAAAAGGAAGAGCTAATCTTTTATTTTCTAGCTCATATGGATTTATTTTTTCTTTTGAAATCATTGAAATTTGAGTTGAGATATATGAATTTGTCATTGAAAAATTATAGTTTTGCGAATCATTATAATCGTATGTAACACCAACCGCTAAGTCGACTGTTCTATTTTTTAAAGCATTATGAATTTCTTCAAGTGAATCGATAGGTTTATACTGAAATTTAATTCCTGTTTTTTCTGATATAATATCTAGCACATCTATTGATATACCGGAGGCACTGCCATCTAAATCTATTTTTTCTAAAGGATATCTGCTTTTAGGAACAGCTACTGTTAAAACTTTTGATTTTTTTATAAAAGCCTGCTCATTTTCTGTAAAAGTGAGCAAGTTTGATTTTTTAGAAAAGTACTTTTGATGCAGTGCTTCGGTAAAATACGGACTTCCGCTATTTATCATTTTCATAGCAGAATTAAGCTTTGAAACTACATCTGAATTGCCATTTGTTGTCGCAAAATAAAAAGGCTTTGGCTTAAATTTAGATACTATTCTAGTACCTT
>JAVVYT010000056.1:0-8257 GCA_036650995.1 Clostridia bacterium
GCCTTAAATATTTTTACTTGCCCTCTTTTAGCATTTCGCAAAGACCTGTAAACCGACCGGAGGTTACGTTATTATCAACCATCTGGTAAATTTTTTCCTTTAAGCCTACTAAAATCAGAGTTTTCCTAGCTCTCGTAACGCCTGTGTACAATAAATTTCTATATAATAGCCTGTTCATACCGCTAAAAATCGGCATAATAACCGCCTCAAACTCGCTACCTTGACTTTTATGCACGGTAATTGCGTATGCGTGGTCTAGCTCTTTCAAGTCAGAAAACTCATAAATAGCACGTTTATCATCATATCGAATGTATGCTTTTTCTTCACCAACTGAGATTTTTTCAATTATTCCTATATCCCCGTTAAAAACGCCAATTCCTTCCTCGCCATCGTCTTTTTCGTAGGGTATATCATAGTTGTTTTTAGTTTGCATAACTTTGTCGCCCTCTCGAAAGATAATGCGACCTAGGCTTTTTTCTTTTTTAGTTTTAACCGCAGGATTTAATAATTCACGTAGTACAGCATTTAAATTTCTAGTTCCAACTTTGGTTAATTTACTAGGCGTTATCACCTGAATATCGTTTAATGGATTATAGCCATAGCTGTTTGGAAGTCGCCTGTTTACAAGGTCACAAACTGTTTGTACGACTGCGTTTTCATCAGTTTTTGGCATAAAGAAAAAATCGCTTGTAGTACTGCCAAGCTTTGGATATTCCCCTTTTATTATTTTATGTGAATTGGTTACAATTAAGCTTTTGTTTGCCTGCCTAAAAATCTTATCCAGCTTTAAACTCGGCACTTTTTCGCTCGCTATGATATCCCTCAATATATTGCCGGCTCCAACCGATGGTAGCTGATCCGCATCTCCAACTATTACTAGCCTTGTTCCGACGTCTGTCGCTCTTAAAAGCCCCTCAAATAGCCCCTCATCAACCATTGATGCCTCGTCTATTATTATAACTTCGCCGTCGATTTTGTTCTGCTCGTCTTTGCCAAATTTTAAAGTATTGTCCCCTGTAAATGTCATTTCAAGTAAACGGTGGATAGTTTTAGCCTCACAACCGCAAATCTCCTGCATTCGTTTCGCCGCACGCCCTGTTGGTGCTGTTAAAATGACCTTTAAACCCATCTCTTCAAACACCCCAACTATCGCCTTTAAAGTAGTGGTTTTGCCTGTTCCAGGGCCTCCTGTGAGGACCATAACCATATTATTTACAGCTGATGAAATGCCCTCTCTTTGGTATTTGTCGTACTCTATATCGTATCTGTTTTCAAGCCTGTCAATTAATTCATCTAACACGTCAAAACGTTCGCTTTTAGAGGTTTTTTGCAGAAGTTGCTTTGCTATATATTCCTCTGTTTGATACATTTTTGTTAAGTAAATAGCGTTATGATTGGAAATTTTTCGCTCGGTTAACTCGTTTGTATCAATAAGCTTTGTTATCATTTCCTCAATGGTTTTCTTTTCAGTTCCAATGTAGTCAGCCGACGTTGATACTAGCTTTTCCTTTGGTAAAAAAATGTGTCCGTTTTCGTTGTAATTGTGTAGTAATATATGCTTTATAACTGCCGCAATTCTTTTGTCGTCAGTTTCCTCAAAACCTAATGATAATGCCAGTTCATCACACACATCAAAGGATATTCCTATCTCTTCTTCCATTAAAATATAAGGGTTTGTTTTAATAACAGTAGTCGCAAGCTCCCCCCACCGTTTCCAAACTTTTATTACACTATTTGATGAAATTGAAAACTTTGTAAAAAATATTAATAGCTCTCGAATTCCATATTGTTCCTTAAATATTTTAGAAATGCTTTCCGCTTTTTCTTTGTTTATCCCCTTAATTTTCATAAGCTCAAGCGGTGTATTTTCTATTGTTTCAAAGGTTTTATCCCCGAACATATCTACAATTTTTGACGCAGTAACTACCCCTATCCCTTTAATAGAGCCACTTGACAGGTATTTTAAGATTGCACTTTGCGTGTTTGGTAGAGCTTTAGTAAAAGTTTCAACATTAAATTGTTTTCCAAATTTAGAATGATTAGCATATACTCCGTTTGCCCTTATTTCTTCCCCAATATGTATAAATGGCATCTTTCCAACTAATGTCTGCTCTTCGTTGTTTACTGTAACAGTACATACAGTGTATCCAGTTTCTTCACTTCGGAATTTTATGCTTTCTATTATTCCAAATATTTCTTCCAATTTTATGCCAACCTTTCACCTTTTCAGTTTGCGTTCGTAATCGTGTTTAGTTTGCGATTGTATTTATGTGGTTTTCGACTGTAAACCATTTTTACTTTACAGCCATTTAGTTTGCGGTCATATTTTTTTTGGTTTGCGTTTGTTTAGCTTTGGTTTTCGATTGTATTAATTTAGTTTGCGGTCGTTAATATAAGTTGCTTTTTTCTATTCACCTTTAAAAAAGCATTTTAGTTTGTGTACAATTCCACTTTTTTTAGTACCATCTGTTATAAGCTGTTGCTTAATAGTACCTGCGTGTAAACCTTGTGCATTCTCTGCCATTCTATTTGCCTCTGCTAGTCTTGAGTTTAAATCGTCTATCTGTTTATTTTTTATTTCAAGCTCGTTTTGAAGCATTGATATTAATTTCATAGTGGTTTGCGATTCAGTTTGCGTTTGGTTGTCGGTTGTCGTTTCAATTTTGGTTTCCGATTGGTTTTCTGCTTTAGTTTCTTCCTTAGTTTTTGATTGTTGGTTGTCGTCTATTACTTCTTCATTAGATAAATCTTGAGTTTCATCAACTTTAGTTTTCTCTTCAGTTTGCGATTGTTCGTTTTTAATCTCGTTTTGCTTTATAGCTTGGTTTTCCGCTCTTTTTTTGAAGGCGTCCGCTATAAGCTCTACTTCTTGGTTTCCAATAGTAAACTGGTTTCCGATTTTATTTAATTTCGATCGTAAACCTAAATTTGTTATTTCCTTATTTATAGCTGTTTTTGATACTCCTAATTCATCTGCAACTTGTTTAATTGTTTTTCCGCTTTCCACTTTCTTTTCTCCTTTGTATTTATTGTATGTATTATATTATTTTACTGTCTTTTAATTAACTCTTTTCATTATACCATAAATATCTATAATATTTAACTCATTTACCAAATTTTTTTATAAAGCTCAATATTTTATTAAAAATTATATCACAACTTCAAATTCCTCTCATATAATATTAACGAAGCATATAATAATTTGCTCATATATTATTTTAGGAGGCTATAATATGTTAGAAAATAAAGTTGTACCAGGTGGTGCTTGTAACCACAGCAATTTTAAGGAGGCTGTATGTATAAATACAGATAAAGTTTATGATTCCTGTAAGGATAAGGATTGCTTAGAGGATATGAGGGTTTACTTAACACACTGCTCTCAAGCAGTACTAGACAAGGCAATAAATGTCCGCATTAAAAAAGCAGAGGTTATTTGGGTATATATTGATGTAGAGCCTGTTGCTTTTAATGAAGGATTTTTTACTGTAAACATAAAGTATTTCTTTAGAGTTACTTTTGATGCCTTTGTTGGCGTTTGCAAACCTCACGAAATTGAAGGAATTTGCTCTTTTGATAAAAAAGCAATTTTATTTGGTAGTGAAGGAAAAGCAAGAATTTATTCCTCTAAAATGAGTTTAGAGGGCTGTGACCCTCAAGAACAACAAAGAACAAATCTTCCAAAAGCAGTAGTTGAGGTTGTCGATCCTATTCCGCTTTCTGTTAAAGTTTGCGAAGGCAAATCACATCATTGTTGCTGTGAAATGGACCTTTGTAATATTCCTGAAAACGTTTGTAACTGCTTTGATGATAGCTTTGTAGACGATGATAATTGTTCTAAAAAACTGCTAGTTACCCTAGGACTTTTCTCTCTTATTCGCTTAGAAAGAAACGTTCAACTACTAGTTCCTGCATATGATTTTTGTATTCCTGAAAAAGAGTGTGTAGGCTCTAATGATGATAATCCATGCGCTTTGTTTGATAAAATAAAGTTCCCGTCAAATGAATTCTTCCCACCAAAATTTGACGAATTTTTCGAAGAAGAAAAATGTGATACCAAGAAATCCTGCGGTTGTAAATAAATAATTATTAAATTTTCTCTACTAATTTCTTAAATTATTTTGGTTTTCAAATTACTTTTTTTCTTAATAAATTTAAAATTTCCCTTATTTTAAAATAATAAATACTTTAATTTCAATCACAAAAAAACAACATCTTAAAGATAAAAGATGTTGTTTTTATTTGTTTTAGTTTGCGACTGTAAACTAGGTTTTATTTCATCAAGGTATATGCAAGAATAAATCCTACAAATACTATTGAAACCATTGATACGAGTTTTATTAGAATATTAATTGAAGGTCCTGAAGTGTCCTTAAATGGATCGCCAACCGTATCTCCAACAATCGCTGCTTTATGCTCTTCACTGCCTTTTCCGCCAAGCTCTCCGGATTCTATATACTTTTTAGCATTATCCCAAGCTCCGCCGGAATTAGACATCATAACTGCTAAGATAAATCCTGTTGCAGTAGAGCCTGCTAGCATACCTACAACCCCTGTAACTCCTATAAGTAACCCTGTTATAATAGGAACAACAATTGCAAGCACAGCCGGCAATATCATCTCTCTTTGAGCAGATTTTGTACAGATATCAACACAACTAGCGTAGTCTGGCTCGGCTGTTCTGTCCATTATACCGACTATCTCTTTAAACTGTCGTCTAACTTCAAAAACTACACTCATAGCGGCTTTACCAACTGAATCCATTGTAAGTGCTGCGAAAATAAATGGAAGTACTGCTCCTATAAATAAACCTGCTAAAACTGTCGGGTTGGTGACCGCAAAGTCATATTGTAAGAAGTTTACTTCTCCAACTATATTTTTAATCTGTGATAAATAAGCGGCTATTAAAGTAAGTGCTGTAAGGGCTGCAGAGCCAATAGCAAAGCCTTTTCCGGTAGCTGCTGTGGTATTTCCAAGGCTGTCTAGTGCATCTGTTCTTTTGCGAACAATCTCGCCCATATTTGCCATCTGTGCAATTCCGCCGGCATTATCAGCAATAGGTCCGTATGCGTCTGTTGCTAGGGTAACACCAAGTGTTGATAACATTCCGACTGCGGCTAATCCTATTCCATATAATCCTTCTGAGAAATTTATAGCTCCTCCCGATACATAATAGCTTATTAAAACTCCTGCTGCTATTATTATAACCGGTAGTAATGTAGACATCATTCCAAGTGAAAGTCCTTTAATAATAACCGTTGCCGGTCCTGTTTTAGAGGACTCCGAAAGTTTTTTAGTAGGTTTATAGTTATCAGAAGTATAATATTCAGTAGTGAGTCCTATTAATATTCCGGCTAATAGTCCTACTAAAATTGCTATATAAAAACCTAGGTTTCCGAGCGTAAACTTGATTAATAAAAAGGCAAGTACCGCAACAATAAAGGCACTTACGAAAACTCCTTTTCTAAGAGCAAACAAAAGTGATTTACTCGAGGCATCTTCCTTTGTTTTAACAAATAAAGATCCAATAATTGATGCTAAAATTCCTATTCCTGCTAAAATCATAGGAACAACTATTCCCATTGTAGAAAGTCCTGCCGCTACTGCAAGCGCTGCGGTTGATACAATAGAGCCTACATAACTTTCATATAAATCGGCACCCATACCAGCAACGTCACCAACGTTATCACCAACGTTATCAGCAATTACAGCCGGGTTTCTAGGGTCGTCTTCTGGTATACCTGCTTCAACTTTTCCTACAAGGTCAGCTCCAACATCGGCAGCTTTTGTAAAAATACCACCGCCAACTCTTGCAAATAGTGCCATTGACGAGGCGCCTATTCCAAAGTTTAACATTAAAGGACCTATTTGTTCTGCTGTTTTTCCTATTACCACTAAGAAATAGTACCAACCACAAACATAGCAAAGTCCAAGTCCTACAACAACAAATCCCATAACTCCGCCGGCATTGAAAGCTAGTTTTAAGCCTTTATTAAGACTTTTTTCTGCGGCACAGGCACATCTTGCATTTGATGCTGTTGCAATTTTCATTCCGAT
Organism: Clostridia bacterium; assembly: GCA_036650995.1. GTDB lineage: Bacteria > Bacillota > Clostridia > Oscillospirales > SIG519 > JAVVYT01. The sequence goes on from JAVVYT010000056.1 coordinate 6,055, forward strand.
ATATCCGGATAAAGCTGAGAAAAATCCGCCCGTTAGAAATGCAAAAGGAGTAAAGATATCAAGATACTGAGTAAAAGATAATGCTAGAAGTATTAAAAAAACAACTATAAAAAATATGAAAACTCCTTTATATTGCCTTTTTAGATAAGCATTTGCTCCTTTTTTGATAGATAAAGAAATTTGTTGCATAAGGGGCGTTCCCTTATCTTGCTTTAAGATGTCTGTTGCAAGTAATGCTGCAAATAGTAGTGCCAAAACTCCAAATAATGGAGCTAAATATTGCAAATATTCCATTTTTATTTCTACCCTTTCTTATCTTTTTTAATTTAACTTATATTACCATATTTTTAAGCTTTTTACAAGGCTAATTTTTTTAAAGTTAGAATTCACATTTATTTTTTAATAGATATATTTATATAAATAAAAAGAATAATATAAAAATAGTATTAGTAATAGGTGCTGTGGAAAGATAGAATAACTATCTCAAACTGTTGTGACACAACGATAAAAAGTTCTAAAACAAAATTTGACAAATTCTGCGTTTAGTTTATAACTTTTAAAATATAACGAGTTTTCCACAAAAAGAACTTTTATGATTTCCACATGTGGATAATTTCAGTGGAAACTGTGGATAATTATTGCAAAAAAAACAGAAAAATATTTTTTAAAAACTTATTAACATTACTTTTTTGTAAATACAGTTGATTTTGTTTATAAAGTAGGGTAAAATAAGTAAACATATAGTTTGTAGCTTGTGGAAAACTATTTTATTTTTGAAAAATTGAGATATCTAAAAAATAAGAGGAGATTTTATTATGAAAAAAGTTATCGTAATTCATGGACCAAATATTAATTTATTAGGAGTTAGAGAACCCGGAATTTATGGAAGTGAAACTTTAGAAGAAATAAATGATAGCATAAATAAAGCATCAAAACAATTAAATTTAAACGTAAGTATCTTTCAAACTAACTCTGAGGGCGAAATTATCGATTTAATACATAGAGCTTATAAGGAATTTGACGCAATTATTATAAATGCAGGAGCGTTTACTCATTATAGTATTGCAATTCGTGATGCCATTGCCGCTGTTTTGACACCTTGTATAGAAGTTCATCTGTCAAATATCTATGCTAGAGAAGAATTTAGAAGTAATAGCGTTATAGCACCCGTTTGCTGTGGCAGTATTAGCGGTTTTGGAAAAGAAAGCTATATTTTGGCACTTCACGCAATTTCAATTTATAAATAGACTAAATAAAAAGAAATATACCATATAAGAGAGGAATTTTATTATTAAAGATTTTATTGAATGTACAATACAAGACAAGGAAATGCAAGAAAATTTGCAGGTATTAAAAGAAAATTTAGAAAAAAATAAAATAGATTTATCTAAAGAACAGCTTACAAAGGTCGATTTATTTATCAGAATATTTTTAAAATACAACTCAGTTATGAATTTAACTAGGATTGAAGAACTATCTGAAATTATTGATAAACATTTTTTCGATTGTTTATATCCGCTATCAGAGATTGATTTTAAAGATGATGCAAAGCTATTAGACATAGGCGTTGGAGGCGGTTTTCCAAGTATTCCAATTAAAATATTTTATGAAAAGCTAAATGTTTTTATGATGGATAAAACAAATAAAAAACTACTGTTTTTAGAAGAAGCAGTAAAAGAACTAAATTTTCAAAATTGTAATATTATTCACGATAGGGCAGAAGAATTATCTAAAAATAAAGAGTATAGAGAAAGTTTTGATTTTGTTACAGCAAGAGCGTTAGCACCCCTTAATATCCTCGCTGAATACGCAATTCCTTATCTAAAAGTGGGAGGCACTTTCTTTGCTTATAAATCCTCAAAAACTTCAGAAGAAATAAAAGAGGCGGAAATTCTAATTAAAAAATTAGGCTGCAAAATTGAAAAAATATTTGAATATAGCTTAATTTCAGGGGATAGCAGAACGTTAATCATTATAAAAAAAGAATCAAAAACACCAATGGCATTCCCAAGAAAAATCAATAGATTAGGTAAAAATTAACTAATAAGAAAGTATAATTTTAAAACCAAACCTAGTTAATGTAAAATTAACGATAAAGAAAGATATAGTTTTAAAACCAAACCTAGTTAATGTAAAATTAACGATTAAAAATCTTTATAATTTGAAAAAGTTCCACGTGGAACAATTAAGTTTTTTTATAAAT
>JAVVYT010000057.1:0-8227 GCA_036650995.1 Clostridia bacterium
GGATTTATTATTCCTGATGAGTTTGTTGTAGGATATGGCTTAGATTATGCACAGGAGTATAGAAATTTACCATATTTGGGTATACTAAAAAGAGAGATATACGAAAAATAAATATTTGTTAAAGCAAAAATGCTTATTAAAAGTTCGAATATTGATATAAATAGCTAAAAAAATAATTATAGAAAATACATAGGAGTTGATTTTTTGAAGAAAAAGGGATTTGGAGCAGCAGGCTTTTATTTGTTAATAATAGTTGTGTTCTTCGTAACATTTTACATTTTACAAATACCAGCTGCAAAAGAAAAGAAGAAATATTCAGACGTTATTACCTATTTCCAAACAGAACAGGTGCAATCATTCAAAATAAAAGAAAATGTTTTGGAGTATAAATTACAAGACGGAACAGAAAATAAATTTACGTTATATGACGTAGGTCTATTTTTACAAGATACAAGAGATTATGTAAATAAGGCTCGTGAAAACGGTACTATGACATATGACCTTGAAGCGCCCGTTTCATTCCCTTGGTGGGTAAGTTTAATTCCTTATCTAATTATTGGTGCTTGTATTATTGGACTGTTTTACTTTATGTACGCTCAAATGGGTAGCGGTGGCAAGGCGATGAGCTTTGGCAAAGCGAAGGTAAAAATGGTTTCTGATGATAAAAAGAAAATAACTTTTAAAGATGTAGCCGGTGCTGATGAAGAAAAAGGCGAGCTTGAAGAGGTTGTTGATTTTCTTAAAAACCCAAAAAAATATATAGATATTGGTGCTAGAATTCCTAAAGGAGTTCTATTAGTGGGCCCTCCAGGCACTGGTAAAACTCTACTTGCAAAAGCTGTTGCAGGGGAGTCGGGAACACCTTTCTTCTCAATTTCAGGCTCTGATTTTGTTGAGCTTTATGTAGGTGTTGGTGCATCTCGTGTTCGTGATTTATTCGAACAGGCTAAAAAAGTGGCACCTAGTATTATCTTCATAGACGAGATAGACGCAGTTGGACGTCAAAGAGGAGCTGGTTTAGGTGGCGGTCACGATGAACGTGAGCAGACACTTAATCAGTTATTAGTTGAGATGGACGGATTTGGTGTAAACGAAGGCGTTATAATAATTGCGGCTACAAATAGAGCAGACATTTTAGATAGTGCTTTACTTCGTCCAGGACGTTTTGACAGACAGATTATGATTTCATACCCTGATATTAACGGACGAGAGGCAATTTTAAAGATACATGCACAGGGCAAGAAATTTGCAAATGACGTTAATTTTAATACTCTATCTAAAAGCACAGCTGGATTTTCCGGTGCTGATTTAGAGAATATTTTAAATGAATCGGCTCTTCATGCGGCAAGACGTAACGGCGATGATATTAATATGCAAGATATTGAAGATGCAGTTCGTAAAATAACTGTTGGTGTTGAGAAAAAATCTCGTGTTGTATCACCTAAAGCTAGAAAACTTACAGCATATCACGAGGCTGGTCACGCTATCGTTACAAGATTTTTACCAACTCAAGATAAAGTGCATGAAATTTCTATTGTACCTCGTGGAATGGCAGGCGGATATACTTTACACATTCCGTCAGAGGAAAAAGATTTTATGTGTAAAAATGATATGCAGGAGTCTATCGGAGTTTTACTAGGTGGACGAGTTGCAGAAAAACTAACTTTAGACGACATTTCAACTGGTGCATCAAATGATATAGAAAGAGCTTCAGCTATTGCACGTAAAATGATAACTAAATTTGGTATGAGCGAAAAACTCGGACCTATTGTATTTGGTAATGAACATGATGAAGTATTTTTAGGCAGAGATTTTGCCACACAACGTGGATATTCTGAAAATATTGCCTCTATTATCGATGAAGAAACAAGAAATATTATTGATGACGGATATAGAATGGCAGAAAATATCTTAACCATTCATATGGATAAACTACACGAGCTTGCAAATTTACTTTTAACAAACGAGAAGATTTCGGGAGTTGAATTTGAAGCTTTGTTTACTGAGCCTGCTTTAAAAGAAGAAAAGGTTGATATAGTTACAGGTGAAGTTATAAAATCTGATGACGATATTACAAAAGAAACTGCTAAAACCGAAGAAAAAGCAGAAACTTTAGAAAAAACAACAATTGTAAAAGATACTGAAAACACTTCAGAGAAAGCTACAAAAGCTAATGATACAGATAAAACTAACGAGATAAAATAAGATGTTTATTTATAAATTATCATTGAAAGGCAAAGTTTATGAATAGTAAAAAAATTATAGCACTTGTAGTTTTAATGCTAATAATAGGTTCTATGGCTATCTTTTTTGGATGTAAAAAAAACAAAGACAAAGAAGAAAGTTCATCTTCCGTTAGTGATGCATCTAGCTTTGATAACGATAAGACAAATTCTTCTTCAAAAGAAACGTCATCACCTAATAGTGCAAACAATAATATAGCAAAAGATAGTTTCGAGCTTGTTTTGGTAAATAAGGACAATAGACTTACAAAAAATATTGAAATAAACCTAGCTGATTTTGATGGAATGCAGTTTGATAGTAGAATAGTTCCTAATATGAAAAGAATGTTTAATGATGCATCTAAAGACGGTTGTAGCTTAGCTGTTGTATCGGCTTATCGCACATTAGAGTATCAAACAGATTTATTTAATAAAAAGGTAAATCACCTTATAAGTTCTGGCTTTTCTAAAGATAATGCTATTATTCAAGCTGAAAAACTATTGGCGCCTCCAGGTGCTAGTGAACACTGTACAGGTCTTGCAACAGACATTGTAAATTCCAGCTATTTTAACAACCACACAAGTCTTAATGAGAATTTTGAAGATACAAAGGAATTCAAATGGTTATCTGAAAATGCCCATAAATATGGTTTTATTTTAAGATACCCTAAAGATAAAGTGGCAAAGACTGGGTATAGCTATGAGCCATGGCATTATAGATATGTTGGTAATGTCGCTGCTGAAAGTATATATAATTCTAAGATTTGTCTTGAAGAGTATTTGAAATAAAGGAGGTATTTATTTGGAGCTTAAAAAAAATAAAAAAAAGAAAAAAGTTAAAAAAAGAGTAAAATTTGCAGTTGTAATTTTTATTCTAGTTTGTCAAATGATTTTCTTGCCGATTTTTGGAGTTGCACTAGCATATTACGGACCTTTTACAAATGTACGGGATGTTCTTGTAACAACTGCCATGCAAACTATGTCGCATAAATATCTTGCTACATGGTTTTTAAGCGAGGAAAAAATTAACGAAATTTTAGATAAATATAAGTACATTATTATAAACGATGAGCCGGAGCTTAACGATATAGTAATTTCTGATAAGGATAAACAGGGAATTGAAATAGTAGATATAAACAGTGGCACTAGTCGTGGAAAGATGATGATAGTAAATGATCCTTCAAGAGTTACTCTAGCTACAACGTCAAAACTTGGGGAAGTTGGAGAAACGCTTTCTACTATTTGTAAAAATGAAAAGGCTATCGGCGGAATTAATGCAGGCGGATTTGGTGATGATGGCGGAGCAGGAATAGGGGATAATCCTACCGGAATTATTATTAAAGACGGAAATATGGTATGGGGCACAAAAGAAAAAAATATACAACATATTGTAGGACTTACAAAAGACAATAAACTAGCTTTTAAAAGTCAGCCTACAATGTCACAGGTTAAAAATATGAATCTTCGTGACGGAATTACCTTTGGACCTACATTAGTTGCTAATGGAAGTGCTAGCTTTAAAGGTGACGGAGGTACTGGAATGCAGCCACGAACTGCAATAGGGCAACGTAAAGACGGAGCTATTTTACTTCTAGTTTTAGATGGTCGTGGTGCAGGCGGTAGTATAGGTGCAACATATGGAGATGTGCGGGATGTAATGCTCGAATATAAAGCGTATAATGCTGTTAATTTAGATGGTGGCTCTTCATCCTCAATGAATTATACAGGAAAAACAATTACCAATCCATCTGATATTATGGGTGAACGCTCAATAGTGTCTGCATTTATAGTAAAATAAAGGAATTTTAATTATGGCTAGATATGTAAAAAAAGAAAAAGGACATAAAAGAAAACTTATTTTAATGGGTATTTTTGTAAATGCGGCTTTTGCATTTATGATTGTTGCTATCGGACTTTTAGTAGTAGACGGTCTTTTAAATGAAAAGAGAATAGAAACATTAGTTTCAGGTGGTTATTCTGTTATTGTACCTGAAAACACCTCACATTTTTCTGTAACACACGATAATAAAGTATATTCATACGTTGAAAACGGAAAATTAATCGTAAAATTCACTACCGGTAATCAAACAATTACTGAAATAACTGAAAGCAATCCTGTAATATTTGCAACTTCTATGGAGGACCGCAATATAATTGTTTACTTTACGTATGGTGACGAGGGGAATAAAACAACTTCTAAGTCTACAAACTATGGTAAAGACGGAGATTTAATTAAAAATCTAGGAAAAGACACAGTTACTATTCATAGTTACGATACTGACCGCAAAACATCAACCTCACAGCATAAATTTTCAGTTAAAGATTTAATTAAAATTGATAGTGTTGAATTTTCAAGTCTTACAAATATGATTTATATTAACGCAAAAGTTGGTACATCCGATGCTACTGCTACAAATACTATCTATGAGGCTAATATAACAGATAGAGTATATCAGATTAAGAGTGATATTAAAATTAAAAAAATTGCAAACATAAACACCGATGTAGGAGTTTATTATCAAACTGAAAAAAACAATATTTATTTTAATAATTCTAAAATAACCCCTGTTAAATCGGAAGCAAAAGGGTATAATTTAATTGGCTCTGATGATACGGACAACGTTTATTTACAGTCTATTATGACACCTACTTTAATTTATAAAATAAAAGATAAAAAGGTGGTAGGGAAGATAGATATTGTAGACACTGCTTTTGTAGCTACTAGAAGTACAAATAATGGTGTATTTTTAGTGTATGGAGATAGAGTTGTTAATATCGCAAAACCAGCTAAAGAAGAAATAATGTTTTACGAGGGAACAAAATATTTAGATGTTTTTACAAATAGATTATATATGGTATCAGAACAAAGACAGGTTTCGTTCAGATCAGTTCAATAAAATGAGATAATGAAAAGGAATAATAAATGAAAAAATTTAGTATGGTAATACCTTGTCTATTCGGACTTGAGGGTATTATAAAAGATGAATTAATAGCAATGGGTGCTGCAAATGTAGTAGCTCACGATGGCAAGGTAGAATGTACCGGAGATATTGAAATATTAGCAAGAATAAACATTCGTCTTAGATGTGGCGAACGTGTTCTTATAAAAATAGCTGAATTTAAAGCTACTACTTTTGATGAGCTTTTTGAAAATGTAAAGGCTATTGATTTTGGTGAGTATATTGCTAAAACCGATGAATTTCCGATAAAAGGCTATTCTTTAAAATCCGTTCTTTTTAGCGTTCCTGATTGTCAAGCTATCATCAAAAAGGCAATGGCGACAAGTCTATCAGGCACATATGATGTTATGTGGCTCCCTGAAACAGGAGTTAAAAAGCAAATTCAGTTTTCGATTTTTAAAGACGTTGTAACACTTATGATAGACACATCAGGACAAGGACTTCATAAACGTGGATATAGAGCTATTTCAAATATTGCACCGCTTAGAGAAACTCTAGCGGCGGCTATTATTACCCTTTCAAAATACAAAGCAGGAGAAACTCTATACGATCCATTTTGTGGCTCTGGAACGATACCAATTGAGGCTGCGATGATTGCTAAAAAAATGGCTCCAGGACTTTTGCGTGAGTTTGCCGCTGAAAAATTCGGTGAGGATTTTAAAAATGCTTTTATTAAAGAAAAGCAAATTGCTAAATCTAAAATTTGTGAGAGTGATAATGAAATATTCGCATCGGATATAGATGTTGAGGCGGTAAAGCTTACCATTGACAATGCTAAAAAAGCAGGTGTTTCGGATATGATTACCGCAAGGCGAGTTGATGTTCGTGATTTTACACTTGAAGATAATAAAAATTCTCTTGTAATCTGCAACCCTCCATATGGCGAGCGATTAATGGAGCAAAAAGAAGCTGAAAAGCTTTACAGTGATATGGGTCATATTTTTAGAAATTTACCAAAATTACGTGCATATATTTTAACTTCTCACGAGGATTTTGAAGGGATTTATGGTAAAAAGTGCGACAAAAATAGAAAACTATATAATGGAATGATAAAATGTCATTTATTTCAGTATTTTGGTTAAAAACTGTTGCGTATCTAAAAATAATATGATATAATATCAAGGCACAGAAATTGTGTAGTACTAATTCAAATTTTTAGGAGTTAGTATTTATAATAATCACATTTGAGCGATTTTTTGCATAGTGAAGATTTTTTTTAAAAAGTTTTTTTGCAAAAGAGTTTAAGCCAAATGGAAGATTTAACTTAAAAGGAGAAAAAATATGGGCGTTATTTCAATGAAACAGTTACTAGAAGCAGGTGTTCACTTTGGACATCAAACAAGAAGATGGAATCCTAAAATGGCTGAATACATCTTCACAGAGAGAAATGGTATTTATATCATTGACCTTCAAAAAACAGTTAAAAAAGTAGAAGAAGCTTATAATTTCGTTAGAGATGAAATAGCAGCTGGCGGAGAGATTTTATTTGTCGGCACTAAAAAACAAGCTCAAGATTCAATCAAAGAAGAGGCTGAGCGTGTTGGTATGTACTATGTTAATGCTAGATGGCTTGGCGGAATGCTTACAAACTTCAAAACTATTCGTAAGAGAATTGAACGTTTAGCTCAACTACACCAAATGGAAGAAACAGGCACTTTCGATTTACTACCTAAAAAAGAAGTAATTAAATTAAACCTTGAGATAGATAGACTTGAAAAATATCTTGGCGGAATTAAGAATATGAAGAAAATCCCTACAATGATGTTTATAGTTGACCCTAAAAAAGAGCGTAATGCTATTGCAGAGGCTAAAAAACTTAATATTAAAATAGTTGCTATCGTTGATACTAACTGTGATCCTGATGAAGTTGATTACGTTATTCCAGGCAACGATGATGCTATCCGTGCTGTAAAACTTATTGCTGGAACAATGGCTAACGCTGTTGAAGAAGCTCGTCAAGGTGAATCTGTATTTATAGAGAAAACTGACGAAGTTGTAGCTGTTACACTTGAAGCTACCGAAGAAGAAGCACCAAAAGAAAAAGTAGAAGAAAAAGCTCCAAAAGCTGAATAATTAAATATAAGGAGAATAGATATATGTCATTTACAGCATTAGATGTTAAAAATTTAAGAGAAAAAACCGGTTGTGGTATGATGGATTGCAAAAAAGCACTTACCGAAACCGATGGCGATACAGAAAAAGCAGTTGAATTTCTTCGTGAAAAGGGACTTGCAGCAGCAGCTAAAAAAGCAGGAAGAATTGCAGCAGACGGTTTTGTTGACTGTTTTGTTGACGGAAACGTTGGCGGTATTATCGAAGTAAATTCTGAAACAGATTTCGTTGCTAAAAACGTTGACTTTCAAAATTTCGTTCGTGCATGCGTTGTAACTGTTGTTAAAAATAATCCTTCATCACTTGAAGAATTACTTGAAATGCAACTAGACGGAGCAAATGTAACAGTAGCTGAGGCTGTTCACGAGAAAGTTCTAACCATAGGAGAGAATATTACAATTCGCCGTTTTGTACGTGCTGAGGGTAGTATTGTTACTTATATTCATGGTGGTGGACGTATTGGTGTTATGATGAACTTCGATACAAACGTTGCTACAAATGAAAGCTTTATTACATTAGCTAAAGATTTATGTATGCAAATTGCTGCTATGAATCCACTTTATCTTAAAGAGGACGAAGTACCAGCTGATGTTATAGAAAAAGAAAAAGAAATTTTAATTGCTCAAATTAAAGAAGATCCAAAAAATGCTTCAAAACCTGATAATATACTTGAAAAGATGGTTTTTGGCAAAATCAGAAAATACTATGAGAATAACTGTCTTTTAGATCAAGTTTTTGTAAAAGATAATGCAGTTAAAGTTTTGGCTCATATAAATGCAGTTGCAAAAGAAGTTGGCGGAAATATCACCGTTAAATCATTTACTCGTTTTGAAAAAGGCGAAGGTATTCAAAAACGTGTTGACGATTTCGCAGGCGAGATTGCTAGTATGGTAAAATAACCTATTTTATAGTTTTTAAGACATTATCAATTTT
>JAVVYT010000058.1:0-8168 GCA_036650995.1 Clostridia bacterium
AAATTTGTATTTGCTTAAAAAATTATTATAAACGTTATCTTTGCTCAAAATATTTTTTTGCTATAAAAATTATGCTTTCTATAAATATTTATCTTGAACATTTATCTTAGTTCTAAAAATTTATCTTGCTATAAAAACTTGTTTTTATTAAACACTTGTATTTGCTAAAAAAAATATTTTTATTCTAAACATTTATCTTGCTATAAACTTTATTTTTATTCTAAACATTTATATTTACTTAGGTAGATTAAAGTCCTCTACGATGTCGTCGACTTCACCGTCGGAAATTTTAACGATATCTCCAATTACAGCGGTGTCAATTACCGATTTAGCGGAGTAGTCAAGCACTTCAAGGCAATCAAAAGCTTTAAGTAGGGTAGCACCGGTTGTAATTACGCAGTCGTTTTCTACTATAATTGTAGGATTTTTAGGGGTGAACATATTCGAGGTCATTTTAGGCTGCATAAAAGTTGCCCCGTATGGAACTTTTGATACGTCACGAAGATTAATGTAACTTTCAGGGATAAGACGTGAATCAAAGCCCTCAGCGGTGACTGCAAACGCCATTATTGCGGCAGGGTGGGATAGAATAATAGCATTTATTTCAGGGTGCATTTTATATACAAGCTCGCAAAATTCGGTCGCTCTGGACGGAGTTTTGCCCTTTTCGCATTTGCCATTTTCAATCTTTACAATGTCGGTCGCCTCAAGATAGCATCTGTCTTTGTTGTATGGTGTAATCAAAAAGGCATTTTCGGATATCCTTTGTGAAAACGTGCCATAAGTAGATGTGCAAAGTCCGCTGTTGTATGAACGCTCTGCAAAGGCGCAGATGTCGTGCCTTGCTGCTCTTTCGGCTGTTGTGAAAACAGTCGGTACAAAGGCTGGGTATTTTTTTATTTTAATATTTTTGTATGCCTCTATCTGCTCGTCTAGTAGCTCGATCGGAGTGCCAAGACGTCTTGCGTTAAGCTCTAAACGTGCTGAAAAGTCGAAAGTTTCAAATATTTTAAATGCGGTCGCCATATCCGGTGCGCCAACAACTGCTCCGTGGTTGTCCATTAAAATAGTGTCAAAGCCTTGTGCAAACTGTTTTGTAATCTTCTCGCCAAGAAGTGAACTGCCTGGAATTGCATAGTCCGCCTTTTCAATGTTGCCACAAACTTCTGAAACGTCGGTTAATAGCTTTGTGCTAGGAATTATTCTCGCTATACTAAATGCTACAAGTGCTGGTGGGTGTGCGTGTAAAACTGCTTTAAAATCAGGTCTTGTCTTGTAAATTTGTGTGTGAAAAGGTAGCTCGATAGATGGCTTGTGAATACCAATTATCGTTCCGTCGGGTTTCACCTGAACAATGTCACGACGAGTTAGCCTGCCTTTGTCTATGCTGCTAGGGGTGATGAAAATATCACCGTTTTCGTCCATAATCGAAAGGTTTCCGCCTGAAGTTGTTGTCATACCATTGTAGTAAACACGGTTTAAAAATAACACTAGTTGGTCTGCCGGGTGCAAAAGCTCAAATTTCATTTTTTATCTCCTTTATTTTTTTATCTATTTGTAATTTTTAAAAATTCTTCGTATGATGAATTCCAAAGCTCAGTATCTTCTGGAACGTATTCGTCGAACTCAAAGGAATTCTTTATAATCTCTCTCGCTTTTTTGAGGTTTTCTATCTCGCCTAAGGCTATTAGCTGTGCAGCTATATTTCCAAGTGCTGTCGCCTCAACAGGTCCTGCTATTACTTTGCGGTTGGTGGCATTTGCGGTTGCTTGACATAAAATCTTGTCTTGCACTCCACCGCCTATTATGTGGATCGTGTCGTATTTAATCTTTGTTATCTTTTCTAGCTCTTCAATGGTGTATCGGTATTCAAGCGCTAAACTTTCGGTAATACAACGTACAATCTCGCCTTTGCCGATAGGAACTTCTTGATTTGTATCACGGCAGTAGTTTTGTATTCTTTCGGGTAGGTTACCAGGTGTCATAAACATATCGTTTGTAGGGCTTATAAAACATTTTCTAGACTCTGCTTTGATAGTTAGAAGGTCTAAATCTTTAAAGGAAAGACTCTCTCCCTCACGTTCCCATTGCCTGCGGGATTCCTGAATTATCCAAAGTCCTATGATGTTTTTTAGAAAACGTGTGGTTTTGTTGTATCCGCCCTCGTTTGTAAAACCAACGTTCATACACTCTGTGCTGATGTTAGGCGCTAAAAGCTCTGTTCCTAGTAGTGACCACGTGCCACAGCTGATGTATAAAACATTATCCTCGGTAGATGGTATCGAAACAACAGCAGAGCCGGTGTCATGCTCGCAAACAGATACTACATTTATAGGCTTTATCGAAAGCTCGTTGCAGATACTGTCGGAAATTGGTCCTACTACATTGCCGGCTGTAATGATGTTAGTGAAAATGTCGGTTGGTAAGGCTAGCTTTTCTAAAAGCTCTTTGTTAAAACTGCCAAGCTTTGGATTAATTAGTGCAGAGGTGGAGGCTATTGAATACTCGGTACTCTTTTTGCCGGTTAAAAAGTAGATTAATAAATCAGGAGTGAAAAGCAGGGTTTTAGCACGGGATAAAATATCAGGACGGTCGTTTTTTAAAGCTAAAAGCTGATATAGTGTGTTAAAACTCATAAACTGAATTCCCGTTGCGTTGTAAAGATAGTCGCTTCCTATCTCGGCATTTACCTTTTCAATCATTCCATTTGTTCGCTCGTCACGATAATGAACAGGGTTGTCAAGAAGTTTGCCATTTTCGTCTAGTAAACCAAAGTCTACGCCCCATGTGTCAAAGCCGATTGACTTAATATCACCATAGCGGTTGGCAGCTGAGGATATGCCATTTTTAACCTCGAAAAATAAACGTAGTATGTCCCAATAAAAGGTGTCGCCGATAAAAACAGGGTCGTTTGTAAAACGATGCGCCTCTTCATATCTGATCTTCTCACCGTCGAAAATGCCTATCATTGCACGTCCTGATGATGCGCCAAAGTCAAATGCTAGTACTTTTGTTTCTTTCATCTTAATTTTTTTTATAGCTTTTTTAAAAAACTATCTTCCTTTCAAAATTTTTAATTTTTTTAATTTATCTTTTTTTATAATCTATATTTTTCTGAAAACTAATTTTCTCTATAAATTCTATTTTCTAAAATCTATATTTTTCTAAAAATTTATTTTCTAAAACTAATTATCTAAAATCCATATTTTGTAAAAACTTATTTTCTAAAAGCAATTTCTAAAATATTATATTTCTAAAAATTCTTTTTTCTCAAAACCCATTTTCTAAAAACCCATTTTCAAAAATTATATCGCTTGCTTTTTTTCTTGCACTTTTTTATAGTATACTGTTATTATATTACTAAGTATAAAGATTTACAATAGTATTATAACCATTTATAGCAGTTTTTAAAAATATTAAATGATTTTGCGTTTAGCTAAGACAAATACGTAGATTAAAGCGAGTAAAATCGAGATACCGGAGATTATAAGTCCGGATTTAAGCCCGGGTGTCACATAGTTAAACTCGATGTTTGAAATGCCCTCTTTGCAGGGGACTGCCATAAGTCCGTTGTTTACCTTTTCAATCGGTACTTGTTTTCCGTCAACCGTTGCACTCCAGCCTTTTTCGTATGGAAAGCTAAAGCAAACAAGGTTATCTTTTGTTAAAGTGATATTAGCTTTAAAGGAATTTTTGCCTTTGGTAAAGGAGGTTATTGCCATACTCTTTCGGTCTTTAGTGTAACTTTCTGCCTCGTCATCGGAGATGTAATATTCACCGATATCGGGTAACTCGGTGAGGTTTTTACCGTATTTATCTATCTGCTCTTGAGAGAGTAAAACAGCATTTAAAAGTAGCTTTTCTCGTTCGTTTTTTGGCATTGCTTCAAAATAATCTTTGTCAACGTAATTGTCGTATGCAAAGCCAAAAGGTAGGTAGTTTTGATTTTCATAAACAGTAAAACCATTCACCTCGTCTATCTTTTCAAAGCCACGCATATTAAGGTTATCAACATTATCATCATCAAAAAGATACTTTACCCCAACAAGCGAGCGAAGCCATAGATGTGACTTGTCGGGTCGTGAGCCTACATCTCGTTGAACGCCAAGCGACATATAAAAATCAGTTACAGATCCTGGAACTATCGAATGAAACGCCTGAAGTCCGGGGATTTGCCAGTAGAGAGTTTGGTTGTCCATACCATTTACAACGTCAGTACGAACGTTGTCTATATCGGGGAGGGTTATCTTTTCTCTTCCATTTATGTTTTTAGAGATGAACTCCTTTGCATCACGTGGCTCGGTTTTATATACTCTGCCAAGTGCTAATGAGTTCATTCCTACAACTACAATCACAATTGAAATAGCACCAAACGTTAAAAGTGAGAAGTGCTTTGAAGAACGTTTTACAACTTTTATAAGTAAAAAGACCGCTAAAACTGCACCTAAAGCGATTATGGCATAGAGTATGTACACCTTGAAATCTCGAACTAATGTGTTGTCCGGAAAATGCTCCGCACTCTTTGAGGAGTCTTTAATAAGTCCTACCGGAACGGCGATTAAAAAGGTGATGATAGCGGTTATTATAATCGACTTTGTCCAGGTTTTGTCGCTTATCGTTTCGAGGGCAATGCCGGTAGCTAGCGCCATAAGTAAAATCAGCATAAAAAACCAACGTGTGTAAAAACTGTTTGAAAAGAGCTGAAACGACGAGTTTAATATCGGGATAAATGCCATTATAAAGAAAATCGGTATTAAATAGGAAAGCCAGTCTTTTCTCTTACGCATAACATAGGCTATAACCCCTGTCATAGAAAATAGCGGAAGCCACGCCGCAACAGAGGACCACCTTGCTCCTATCTTGCTGAAAAGATTAGGGAAAGCAGGTATTTCAGTAGGCATAAAAAACGCCTCTAGTATGTTTGGATAAATTTGAATGTCGTTGTATAAAAGCATATCAAGCCCTGAAAGCTTGGTGCTTGCTCTGTCTATCTGAATTACCGCTAAAAACGAAATGATAAGGAAAACAGCGGCAATGCCTATCCCTAAAAATCCTTCTACAAAGACTAAAGTATATTTTTTTACAGTTAAAGTGGGGTAGGAATTTGTAACGACTCGAACGAAAAAGTAGATTAGTAAAAATACACATTCGGCAATGAAAAAATAGTAGTTAGCCGCCGCATTTAAAAAGACTGCAATGATGAAAAACCCTTTTTTGTCGTCATATATTAGCTTGTCAATCCCGATTAAAAGTAGTGGGAAAAAAGCTATGCTTTCGGTAAAATGGTTAAAGAAAATGTTGTAGATTGTAAATCCTGAAAAGGCATATAAAAGTGCTGAAAACATTGCAAAGTCTGACTTTTTAACGTATCGTTTAATAAAGATAAAAGCAAAAAGTGCGGCTGTGGCAATTTTAAGACCCATAAGATATGGAAGAACATATGCCATCATTTTAAAGGGGAAGAGGAGCGAAATCCAGAAAAATGGACTGCCTAAAAGATAAAAAGTGTATGAGCCTAAAAAGTTTATCCCAAGGTCGGTGTTGAAGTCCCACATAAACTCACCGGCTTTTATTGCCCTGTTTGCCTCCATATAAAATGGAATTTGCTGAACGTTGTAATCTCCGTAAAAGAAAAATGCCCCACCGTCTTGTATCATAAAAATAACGTAGATGAAAGAGGTTAAAACAAGTGCTATTAAAAACACACATAGACATTGCTTTTTGGTGGATAGACTGTTAAATCCACGTTTTCTAAGCGGCTGCAACGTGTTGTTTCTAGAAAAAAGGCTTTTTAGAGAAGTCTTTCGGTGCATTTTTTTAAATCTCCTTTTCAAGATAATTTATAAAAGACGTCGATAAAGTTTATTTAATTAGAACTTCTGCTCTAATAGTTAAAAAGAATATAGCTTTAAAGTTTGTTTATTTTAGCAGTTTAAAGGCAAAAAGGTGAAAAGTACTGCTTTTGCGTAATATATTTCAATTGTAACATAGTTTCTTTCGGTTTTCAATTGACTTTTACAAAATAAGATAATATAATTTTATGTAGATATATAAAATAAAAATAGTTAGGGAGAATTTTTTTCATGATTAGTTTAAAAAACGTAACTAAAAAATTCGGTGAGAACAAAATCGCTGTAAACAACATTTCAATCGACGTAAAAGACGGAGAGATTTTTGGTTTTTTAGGACCAAACGGAGCTGGTAAATCTACTACCATTAAAATGATAACAGGTATCTTAGCCCCCGATAGTGGCGATGTTTTGTTAAATGGCATTGACATCAAAAAAGACCCTCTAAAGGCTAAAGAGCTTTTTGGCTATGTGTCGGACGACCCTAACATTCTTCTTAAATTAAAGGGAATTCAGTACCTTACATTTTTAGCAGGTGTTTATGGAGTGCCGGCTGATGTTTCTCGTGAGAGAATTATGAGCTTTGCAAAAAAACTCGAAATAGATACTGTGCTAGGGGATAGAATTGAGAGCTATTCTCATGGTATGCGTCAAAAAATAATGCTAATAGGTGCGTTAGTTCATAACCCAAAACTTTGGATTTTAGACGAGCCTATGACAGGACTTGACCCGAAGTCTGCCTTTTTACTTAAAAATATGATGAGAGAACATGCTGATAATGGAAATACAGTGCTATTTTCAACCCACGTTCTAGATGTGGCTGAAAAAGTCTGCGATAGAGTAGCTATTATTGATAAAGGAAGTATCCTCTTTTGCGGTAGTTTATCTGAACTTAAAAATAACCTAAATGAAGATAAATCACTAGAACAACTCTTCTTAGAACTTACAAGCGAAGATTAAGTTTTTAATTTGTTTTAATAAAAGAGATAAAATAATCGGAAATTCTGAAAGGATATAAATTTATGAAAAATAGTATTAAGAAGATTTTTCTTTTGCTAAAGGTAAATATAAGAACAATGACGATCGGCGAGAGCAGTAATGGAAAACCAAAGTCGGTGGCAAGAAAGACTCTTGTCATTGTAGGAATTGCACTTTTAGCATTATACATAGTAGTAGCGTTCTCGGCGCTAGCATTTATCTTTACAAGCTCGCTGTATGGTGCATTAAAAGCATTCGATATGGCGCCGGTGCTGTTAAGTCTTACCTCAGGAGTGGCAGGGTACGTTGTGCTTTTCTTCTCGCTTTTCTATATAATCACTATTTTTTACTATTCAAAAGATATAGAAATGCTACTAGCCCTTCCGCTGTCCGGTAGCGAAATTTTGTGTAGTAAGTTTTTTACAGTGCTTTTGTTTGAGTATTTAACTACAATTATAGCATTTATCCCATTCATCTATTATGGCATTATGGAAAACTGTAATATTCTTTATTATCTCTATATGATAATAACGGTAATTCTGCTCCCTATTATCCCGCTTTGCCTTGGCTCTATTTTAATAATGGTAGTTATGAAGTTTGCAAAGTTTGCTCGTAATAAGGATTTGTTTATGGTAATATCGAGTGTCTTTGTAATGATAGTGGCATTTGGAACAAGCTTTTTCTTCCAAAAAATAGGCACTGAAAATATAGATTTTACAGGAATGATAACAGACGGTCAGATGACAAAAATTGCAAATAGTATGTTCCCTGGAGTTACTTTGTCGGGAAGTGCTATGGCAAATAGTAATAATATAACTGGATTTTTGTATCTTCTAGCATTTGTTGGTATCTGTGCTGTGCTATTTTTCATCACAATGCTACTTGGCAAAAAGCTGTATTTAAACTCCGCTATTTCAATAAATGGCACTTCTAAATCCAATAGAAAACTAAATAAAAAGGACTTGGAGATAAAAAAACAACCTGTATTTCTAAGGCTCATTGCTAAAGATTTTATAGTAATATTCAAAACTCCTGCCTTTTTGATGAATAATATTTTACCTATTTTAATCTTCCCTGCAATCTTTGCTTTTGCACTCTTTTCAGGTGGAAATGGAATAGACCTTGCTCAAATTACAACACTTATCAGCTTTGCAAACCCTGAGAGTATTAAATACCTCTTGTTTGCCGGTGTCGGTGTAGGTGTTCTCTTTAGCTCATTTACATCAATTTCAGCAACCGCAATATCTAGAGAGGGTAGCTCTTTTGTAATTATGAAGATAATGCCAGTACCTTTTAGTACGCAGATTTTATCTAAATGTGTTGTGGCAATGCTTATGGGCG
>JAVVYT010000059.1:0-7718 GCA_036650995.1 Clostridia bacterium
ACTATATTTATCCAAATCCTTATTTATAAGGATTTAGCCTTATTTATAAGGATTTGGCCTTATTCATAAGGATCTTGAGAAGGTTTTATTTTAAAACAGAAGAGCTTTTAAAAAGATTAGACTTAAAAATTTAATGAGATTTTAATAATGTTTATAGAAAACTAAGGGTTAAAAAGAAGTTTGAAAAAAATTTGAGAAAAAGAGTTTTTAGAAAAAACAGTTTTAAAAAAAAGAAGTTTAAGAAAAAGAAGTTCAAGAAAAAGAAGTTTCATAAAAAAGAAGTTCAAGAAAAATAAATTTAGAAAAATAAGTTTTAAAAAAAGAGTTTCAAGAAAAGAAGTTTAAGGAAAAAAGAAGTTTAAAGAAAAAAAGAAGTTTCATAAAAAAGAGTTTCAAGAAAAGAAGTTTAAGGAAAAAAGTAGTTTAAAGAAAAAAGTAGTTTAAAGAAAAAAGTAGTTTAAAGAAAAAAGTAGTTTAAGGAAAAAAGTAGTTTAAAGAAAAAAGTAGTTTAAAGAAAAAAGAAGTTTAAGGAAAAAAGAAGTTTAAGAAAAAATAGGCTTTTATAAAAAGATGTATGAGAAATAAAGGCTTAAAATTAAGAGTTTGAAAAAGAAAAAAGAAAAATGAGTTTTAAAAAAGAAGTTTACAAATGAAGGGGATGGAGGGGTAAAGAATGAAAAAGAGAAAATATAGGATAGCGATAATTTGCGTGATTTTATCGTTTTCAATATTGATGAGTGGATGTTCATTTAAAAGACTTACTCCGTCTGAGCTTTTAAAGCCACCGACATCGACTGAGAACATAAGAGAGATCAAAAAGAATATAAAAACCGAGATTGCAGAGGACACTGTTCCAATAATACCGGTATCGGGTGAATTTAGAAACTCCATTATTTTTATAGATTTAAACAATGACAGGGTGGACGAATTAATATATTTATACAGTACAACGCAGGACAAAACCAATCCTTTACTGTGCGTCTTTAAAAAAGAAAAGGACCGATATGTAAAGCAGTACATAATAAGCGCTATTGCGATAGGGATTGATTATATAGATTTTACCGACTATAATTTTGACAGCATTCCAGAGATAACAGTAGGATACACGCAGGCGAATACCGAGCAAAAACTACTCACAGTATATAATATAAAAGAGCATAAGCCGTCAGAGATATTATCGACAACGTACAATATGCAGTCGATAATAAACAAAGAGGCGAACAACAAATATTTATTCATAGCAACGCTTACAACGAAAGATTTACCAGCGCATGGCAAATTATTAGAGTATAAAAATGACAAGTTTATAACGTTATCAGAATGTGAAATGAACGGGGCAATTACCTCGTATGCCTCGATTTTAACAGATGTAAAAAACGATATAACAAGAATAATTGTAAACGAAAACATAGACGCCACAACACTTTCAACGGAGATAATAGGAATTGAGCAACAAAAGTTAATAAACTATACCTTTGCTGAAGGCAAGCCTAAATTCCCAGAGCAGTTAATGAGAAGTAGCAGTATTTATGCGCAAGATATCGACAAAGATGCTGTAATTGAGTTTCCATCGGCAGTAGAAACGCAAGGAAAAGTTCAAACTTCACAGTCGCACGTTCGAGTTTCGAAGTGGTACAGCTTTGAAAATGGGGTATTTACTCCGAAAATGTATCTTGTCTTAAATCCTGCGGAGCGATATTATATAAACTTCCCTGAAAAATGGCTTAGTCTTGTTAATATAAAAACCGACCTTACCGGTACAAACTTTAGCTTTTTCTATAAAATGCCAGACGATGGCGAAGAGCTATTATTTAGTATATTATCACTCTCGAAAGAAGATTATGAGATAAAAAAAGTAAACGATCAGTATCAGCTTTTAAAACAACTTCCGGATAGAATGTACGCAGCTTATATCCCAAAGGTTGAGAGCAAAATCGCAAAGGATATTCAGCCAACATTAGACGAAATCCAAAAAGCTTTTGTTCAGACAACGATAAAACAGAGATAAGATTTTAGAAAAAGTAAAAAAGTAGCTTGTTTGATAAAAAAGGTTAAAAAGGATTTTTGAAAGAAAATAGATAGCTTTAATAGTAAAATAAAGGAATAGAAATATGAAAAAAATATTAGTATGTGAAGACGAGCAATCAATAAGAGATTTTATAGTAATTAATTTAAAACGCAGCGGATACGATGTAACCGAGGCGGACACTGGTGAGAAAACCCTTGAGCTTTACGAGGCGAGCAAGGATTTTTCAATTGCGGTTTTAGATGTAATGTTACCAGGGATTGACGGGTATGAAGTTTGCACGCAGATAAGGGCAAACGACCCTAACATTGGAATAATTTTCCTAACTGCAAAGGCACAAGAGGTAGACAAAATCACCGGACTTATGACCGGTGCTGATGATTATATGCAAAAGCCATTTTCTCCAAGTGAGCTTATTGCAAGGGTGGACGCATTATACAGGCGAGTTTCACTCAAAGACAAAGTGGCAGAATCGGAAGGTACTGCATCGGGACCATTTGTTATAAATTTAAAGAGCAGAACTATTACTAAAAGCGGTGTAAAGCTTGTTTTAACGCAGGTTGAGTACCTACTTATGAAGTGTTTTATTGAAAGTCCTAACGTTGCACTTTCTAGAGAAACGTTGCTACAAAAGGTATGGGGGGACACGTTTTTAGAACTTAAAGTAGTGGACGTAAACGTTCGTCGCTTGCGTATGAAGATTGAAAGTGATGCATCAAACCCTGATTTTATAAAGACTATTTGGGGTTATGGTTATAAATGGGAAGTAAACTAGAAAAAGTTTTATAAGTTTGAAGTTTTGAGTTTGGAGTTTGAAGATTTTCAACGAAAAATGGTTAAAGAATAAGTTTTAAAAAAAGAAAAAAGATTGAAAGCTTTTACAGAAGAAAGTTCTAAAAAATAAAAGATAAAAATTCAAAAGTAGAAATTAGAAAAAAGAAAAATAAAAAGAGAAAAGAATTTTTTTAAGAAGAATGTTTTAAAAAAAGTTTAAGTTAAAGAAAAAGAAAAAAACGAGAGAAATGGGGGGCTAGGAGAGATGACGATATTTAATGGGATATCGAGGCGATGGTTTTTGAATGTATTTTGTGTAATATTTATCTTCTTATTATTATTTGAAGTTGTATTTTCAATAGTGCTAAGCAACACCTACTATAACTCTGCTAGTCAATATATGATTTCAAGAGCAAACATTACAACGCAGTTTTTCAACAAATACTCAAAAACGCAGTACACGGAATTTTACTCAGGAGCGATAAAGCTAGCTGATGATTTTACCGAAAAAGAGAAGATGGAGATACAGATAGTCGATTTAGACGGGGTTGTCATAAACTCATCGGTCGGATATCTACCGAGTGACAAGGTTTCGTCCTCTGATTTTAAAGCTGCCATTTGGGGTGAAACGTCAAGTGCGATGTCGATAAACAAAGAAAATCGAGAGAAAGTATTATCGGTTAGTGCGCCACTAAGAGATGCGTCAGGCAACGTGCGAGCTATTGCCAGATTTGTAACCTCATACGAGGAGATAACAGCGACACTTATATTATTTATTGGTATGTCTATTGTGGTAAGTTTACTAGTGCTTATAATGGTATTTATTTCGGGACTATACTTTTTGCGGTCGATAGTGCGACCGTTAGCGGAGGTTACGAGCGTTGCTAATAGCATTTCAAGTGGTGATTTAACGCACAGGGTACCGAATAAATATAAATACGAGGTTTCGGAGCTTGCAAATTCTGTAAATGATATGGCAAACGAGCTTTCGCAATCGGAATTTATAAAGAATGATTTCATCTCTTCCATTTCGCACGAGCTACGCACACCACTTACTGCCATAAAGGGTTGGAGTGAAACGATGCTTGGCTGTGATTTAAGTCAAGAGGCGGATATGGTTAGCAAAGGTCTTACTATTATAAACACTGAAACCGACAGACTTAAAAAGATGCTAGACGAGCTACTCGATTTTTCAAAGATGCAAAATCAAAGATTAGTCCTCACAAAAGAGGTTATAGATATAGGTCAGGTGCTTATCGAAACTGTTTACATAATGAAAGAACGTGCGAACAAAGAGGGGATAGTGCTTGAGTTTGCAATAGCAAACGAGCTACCGATGATAACAGGAGATAAAAACAGGTTAAAACAGGTGTTTTTAAATATTATAGATAATTCATTAAAACACTCTAAAGAGGGGCAGTCAATTTCTGTTACAGCGGACTTTAAAGATAATATAATAATTAAGATAATAGACACAGGCGAGGGAATTCCAGAAGCACTTTTGCCTAAGGTTAAAGAGAAGTTTGTAAAAGGTGACAACAGTAAAAAAGGCTCAGGTTTAGGACTTGCAATAGCCAATGAGATAATAATCGGGCATGGTGGTAAATTTGAGATTGATAGTGTGTTTGGCGAAGGTACAACTGTTACAATAACATTCCCAAGCTACACACCAGAAACTGAAATTTAATTTAAAGATAGATTTTTAGAGGTTGAAAAGCTTAGAGAATAGAAAGTTTTAGGGAATAGAAAGTTTTAGGGAATAAAAAGTTTCAGGGAATAAAAAATTTATGATTTTAAAAAAATTAAAGGGGTTTTGATTTTAGAGATTTTTGAAAATTAAAAGGAACAAAAAAATATAATTTCTTAGGGAATTGAAGTTTTAGAAGATAAAGGATTTAAAAAAATACGAACTTAAAAAATTAAAGGAACTTAGATATTTAAAAAATTTGAAAAAAGAAAAAAAGATATTTAGAGTTTAAAAGTTTAAGAAATAGAAATTGAATGGAATTGAATAGATTTAGATTTTTAGGTTAAAAAAGAAATTTGAAAAAATCAAAGAATTAAAAAAATAAATTTTTCAGAGAATATAAAACAAATAGCTTTTTAAAATAAAGAGTAAAAAAACTAGTTTTAAAAGAAAGAGTTCAAAAAAGAAAAAAAGTAAAAAAGTAAAAAAAGTAAAAGTAAAAAAGAAAAAAGAAAAAAGAAAAAAGTTAAAAGAAAAAAGTTAAAAGAAAAAAAGTAAAAAGAAAAAAAGTAAAAAGAAAAAAAGTAAAAAGAAAAAGTAAAAAAGAAATAAATTGAAAAAACAAAGAGTAAGAAAAAAAGTTTATAAAATTAGGGAATTTAGAAAATAGGAAATTAAAGTTTATAAATCAGAGAATTTAGAGAATAGAAAAATAAAGTTTATAAAACTAGAGAATTTAGCATAGGGTAACAGGGGAAAAAGCTGTTAAAAATGAAAGGAAAATCACATATTGAAAACAAAAGAAACGTATACATCAAGAGGGGGACAGGCAGTAATTGAGGGCGTTATGATGAGGGGACCCAAAAAGACTGCATTAGCTGTTAGAAATTCGAGCGGAGAGATTGAAATTGAAGAACTTTCAATAAAGCCGATAAAGAGCAAAATTTTAAAAGCGCCATTTATAAGAGGAACGGTAAGTTTTTTATCAAGTATGGTAATAGGGTACAAGTCGCTTGAAAAATCTGCCACGATGTCGGGAATGGACGAGGATTTAGAAGATAGCGAGCCATCTAAGTTTGAAAAGTTTTTGACAAACAAGCTTGGGGATAATTTATTTAAGATAATAATGTACATATCGCTAGTTATAGGGCTTTTATTTTCAGTCTTGCTCTTTATAATTTTACCGACTTACACTACAAAGTTTGTAAACTTTTTAGCAGGCGGAGGAATTCCGTCATTTTACCTCACTGTAATTGAGAGTGTTATAAAGCTTACGATATTCCTCATCTATCTTATTTTAGTTGCACAGATGAAGGATATAAAAAGGGTGTTTCAGTACCACGGGGCAGAGCATAAAACTATCTTTTGCTACGAGCATAAAATGCCACTTACAGTTGAAAACGTTCGCACAAATTCAAGATTTCACCCACGTTGTGGAACTAGTTTTTTAATACTTGTAATGCTAATTAGTATTGCGATTTTTATGCTACCTATTTTCCAGTGGGACAACCTACTGCTAAGAGTGCTAACTAAGATTGCGTTTTTACCGATTGTAGCAGGGTTTAGCTACGAGGTCATTCGACTTGCGGGGAAATATGAAAATTTATTTACCAAAATTGTATCAGCGCCAGGACTTTGGGTGCAAAGACTTACAACAAAAGAGCCAGATGACGGACAGATAGAAGTTGCAATTGCATCATTAAAGGCTGTTTTAGAGGATAATGAGGAGTCACAGATAGTATGACTTCACGCACACTTTACCAAAAACTAGTGACGATGTTTTCAGAAAACGATGTTACAAATGGCGGATTTATTGCAAAAGAGCTTATTTTATTTTATGGTAAAAAGCACTTTTCATTAGAGTATGATATAAATTCTAGTTGTGAAAAGCAGATACTAGACGGAGCAAACAGGGTTATAAAAGGCGAGCCGATAGCGTATATTTTTTCGCAGTGGGATTTTATGGGAAGAACTTTTTTTGTAGATAAAAACGTATTAATTCCGAGAGCCGACACTGAGATACTAGTAGAGCTAGCGTCAAACGAGATTAAAAAAACATCTGCTTTAAAAGCACTAGATATCTGCACAGGAAGTGGCTGTATAGCAATTTCATTAGCGTTAGATTTTGAAAATCTTTATGTTACTGCCCTAGATATTTCAGAAAAGGCGTTAGAGATTACAGAGAAAAACGCAAAAGAGCATAGTGTTTCAGAAAAAATTTGCATAAAAAGGCTAGATGTACTAAAAGACACTTTACAAACAGATGAAAAATTTGATATAATAGTATCAAATCCTCCATACATCAAAAATTCAGATGTAAAAATGCTAGACAAGAGTGTAATTGATTACGAGCCAACGATAGCTTTAGACGGGGGAGAGAGTGGGCTTATCTTTTACGAGGCGATAGCGAAAAACTTCAAAAGGAATTTAAAGGAAAATGGAGCAATTTTTTTTGAAAGTGGGTACGACAACGCAGAGGAAGTCGCTAAAATTTTAGAACAAAATGGATACAGTAAGATACAAATTAAGAAGGATTTAGCAGGCAACAATCGAGTTGTGACAGCTTATCTTGAAAGGACTTTTAATGAATAGATATCAGCAAAGAGAGCAGGCATTTTATTTAATATTTGAGGCATCGTTTTTTAATTACGACATTGAAGAGGTGCTAAGTCACGCAGATGAATTTGAAAATGAGCCTATTTGCGATTTTGCCAAAAGTATGTCACGAGCTGTTATTGAAAATTTAAAAGCAGTAGACGATAAAATTGTACTTTATGCTAAGGGCTGGAAGTTAAATCGTATTTCAAAAGTATCGCTTGCTATATTAAGGCTAGCGGTTTACGAGGCTTTTTTCAGCAAAACAACTCCTGAGGGGGTTGCTATAAACGAGGCAATAGACCTTGCCAAAAAGTTTGATACAGATGATGCGCCAAGCTTTATAAACGGGGTTTTAGGGTCAATATCAAGAGAGAAAAAAGAGGATTAATTGTGGAGGATAAACAAGTTCTATCTGTTTCACAGCTGAATAAATACATTAAGTTTTTATTTGACAACGAGCCTTTACTACGCAATGTTTATGTTAAGGGTGAAATTTCAAACTACACGTATAACACTAGCAGTCGGCATATGTATTTTACCTTAAAAGACAAAGAGTCGGCAATTAAAGTAGTGGCATTTAGAGATTGCACATCGCATTTAGCCTTTGAGCCGTCTAACGGACTTAATATAATC
>JAVVYT010000059.1:7728-8009 GCA_036650995.1 Clostridia bacterium
TTTGAAAAAGCGGGTCAGTATCAGATAATAGCCACCCACTTAGAGCCTGAAGGGGTAGGCTCTTTAGCACTCGAGTTTGAGCGGTTAAAGAAAAAGCTAGCGAGTGAGGGGCTTTTTTCACTTGATATAAAAAAGAAAATACCAAAAATTCCGACATCAATCGGGGTTATAACATCACCTACCGGAGCGGCTGTTAGAGATATAATAAATGTCACTGCAAGGCGTCACCCACTAGCGCATATCTACTTAAAACCAGTACTTGTGCAGGGGGACAAAGCGTC
>JAVVYT010000060.1:0-7983 GCA_036650995.1 Clostridia bacterium
AGTCCATAAACAGTTTCGGTTGGCATTGCTACAATCTCGCCTTGCTTTAAGAGCGTTGCCGCTTTTTTTATATTTTCCCTTGTGGGTTTTAGTATTTTAGTATCTATCTTAATTCCTCCAAATAGCTATTCTAAAAACATTGTAAGAAGTAGTCCTACAACAATTCCTATAATAGACATTACCGTTGAAAGCCTTGTATCATAAGCCTTTTTAGCCTGTGGAAGTAAATCACCAAACGTTACATAAAGCATAGCACCTCCAGCTAGTGAAAGACAAAAAGCTATGATATTAGGATTTATATTGCCAATACAAGCACCGACAAAAGCGCCTATTCCGATAGGAAGTCCGGTAAGTGCGGTGATTAGAATTATCATAAATGGCTTTACGCCCGCTTTTTTAAATGGCATAGCAATTGTAAGTCCCTCTGGAATATTATGTACTATCATTACAATAACGATTGAAATTCCAAGCCCGAATGATGCCTCAAAGCCTGTTCCGATAGCTAGTCCCTCTGGAAAATTATGTGCGGTAACCGCTGCAATTAGCAAAATTCCTGTTGCAATTCCGGGGTTTTTAGAGGATAGTAACTCACTGTATTTAATCTTTTCTTCAAGAATTAAAGCTAAGAGAAGTCCTGCTATAATGCCAATAAGATTTACAACGATATTGCCAAGCTCTAGTGCTGTTGGCAATAAATCAAAGCAAACAATAGCTATCATAAGTCCTGCTGAAAATTCCATTATAAGACCAAAATACTTATTGTTTATCCGCTTTATAACTACCGCTATAATTCCGCCGATTGCTGTTCCGACAACACCTGCTAAAATTCCATAAAGAGTAACTGAGATAATATGTTCCAAAATAAATGCCCTTTCTTCCTATTCCTCGCTGGTTGTAAGCTGTGCGGCTCTTTGGTTTGTGATGATAGCATCTATCATTTCATCTAAATCGCCGTCAAGGAATGTTTGTAATTTATATAAAGTAAGCGAAATGCGGTGATCTGTTACTCTGCCTTGAGGGTAATTATAAGTACGAATACGCTCACTTCTATCCCCTGTACCTACTTGACTTTTACGCTCTTTGGCAATTAAATCACTCTGCTCTTGCTTTTGTTGCTCGTAAATTCTACTTCTTAAAATTTTCATAGCCTTATCTTTGTTTTTATGCTGACTGCGTTCGTCTTGACACTCAACTACCGTGCCTGTTGGTAGATGTGTAATACGAATGGCACTCTCTGTTTTATTGATATGCTGACCGCCAGCTCCTGATGACCTAAAGGTATCTATCTGAAGGTCGGTTGGATTTATTTCAAACTCCACCTCTTCGGTTTCTGGAAGAACTGCCACTGTAACAGTAGAGGTGTGTATTCTGCCTGAACTCTCGGTTTCTGGAACTCTTTGCACTCTATGAACGCCACTCTCGAATTTATAGCGACTATAAGCTCCGTCACCCTCGATTACAAAACATACCTCTTTAAATCCGCCAAGCTCTGTTGTGTTTGAAGATAGTATCTCTGTTTTGTAGCCCTTGCTCTCGGCATACATAGTGTACATTCTATATAGTGAGTTTACAAATAAAGCCGCCTCATCACCGCCTGCACCGCCACGAATTTCAACGATAACGTTTTTATCATCATCAGGGTCTTTTGGTAGAAGTAGCACTTTTATCTCATTTTCAATCTCTAAAAGCCTATCTTTGCCCTCGTATAGCTGTGCCTCATAAAGCTCTTTAAATTCAGCGTCTAAGGTTGCATCTTGTAGCATCTCTTCTGCTTCTTTTATTAAACTATTTTGACTTATATATTCATCGTACTTTTCGATAAGTGGAGTTAAATCCTTGTATTCCTTCATTAACTTTTTATATGTATCAGGTTCGGTAGATATATTTATCACCGATAACTTTTCTCCAATTTCGTTGTATCTCTCTTTTATAGCCTGTAATTTTGCAATCATAAATTCTATTTCCGCTTTCTTTTTTTAATTTAAAAATAAAACTTTTAAAAATGAAATTTTTTTCTCAAAAATTTTCTTTCTCTTTATTATATCACACTTTATATTGTAAATTCAATTATAATATTGAAATTTCTAATAAAGTCTGCATTATCTTATCTTTTTTTAATGATATTCTCACAAATAATTGCATATACATTCTATACAGCTTAAAAATAGCTTTAAAAAATGGAGGAATTAAAGATATGCAAGACAATTTTTATAAATCAGAAGGCTCTCTTATAAAAACCAAGGATAATATCGAGTCACTAGGGAGTATAGCATCTCTAACATCTGCAATGCAAAAAGGCAAAATTCTAGAGGCAATAGCGACTATGTGCGATAGTGAGCATAACCTTATTATAGATCTACCATTTTGCAAAGGGATAATAAAAAGAGAGGACGCAGCTATTGGAATTGACGACGGCTCAGTGCGAGATATTGCCATTATTACAAGGGTAAATAAGCCTGTTTGTTTTGTTGTAAAAGAGATAATTTATGATGATATAAATAAGCCCATAGCCATACTATCAAGAAAAGATGCGACAAAAAAAGCTCGTGATTACATCTTTAAAAATAAAATAGTAGGCGATGTTATAGAGGCTAAGATTACCCACCTAGAGCCGTTTGGTGCCTTTGCCGATATTGGTTGCGGAAATATTTCGCTAATGACAATCGATAATATTTCAATCTCTAGAATTTCTCACCCTGCCGATAGATTTACAGTCGGGCAGAATATAAATGTAGTTATAAAAGAGATGGATTTTGAAAATTTCAGAATTAGCATTACCCATAAAGAACTTTTAGGAACGTGGCAGGAAAATGCCGACAAGTTTTCAGCAGGTCAAACAGTTGGCGGAATTATCCGCTCTATTGAAAGTTACGGTGTTTTTATCGAGCTAACTCCAAACTTAGCCGGGCTTGCCGAATTTAAAGAGGGTCTTTACAAAGGGCAAAGCACCGCTGTTTACATAAAAAGTATAATCCCTGAAAAGATGAAGATTAAACTTACCATTATAGACGCCTATGAAAATAACCTCCCTAACCGCTTTTTTGACTACGATAATTTGCCAACCCACATTGACGAGTTTGTCTATTCCCCTCCTTGCTGTAAAAAACAGATTTTTACAATCTTTTAACTAAAAATCCCACTAGCTTTTTTTACTTTTAATTTCTAACTTTTAACTATCTAATATTTTGGAGATAAAACTTTCAAACTAAGTTTTTTATTTACCTAATATTTTCACTCTTAAAACTTTTAATTTCTAACTTATAGTTTACATAATATTCTAGCCTTGTTTTAGCAATAGATTAAGGCTTAATTTTTAAAAACGTCTTATTGTTTTGGTGGTTTAAAATGCTACTTAAAAATAAGCGTTTTTTCTTATAATATTTTACTTTTTTTCATTGACATTTAAAACTTATACATATACAATAGTGTTAATTGCAAACGAATAAAAAAATAATAAAAAACAAATAAAAAGGAGATTTTAAAATGAGTGTAGATGAAAATGGCGAAGTAATTTTTGAGGGTGTTCATTCTTATGGCGCAGACGATGATTATGTTGTACCAACCGACCCTAATGTTCTTAAAAAACTAGAGGAATTTAGAGATCGTAAGTTTGGTTTATTTTCCCACTGGGGACTTTACACAGAGATAGGTTCTATGGAATCTTGGCTACTAGTTGACGAGGAAAAAGACTGGTCACAATCTGACCTTACCTGGGATACGCCAAAGGAATGTCAAAGACAATATAAAGAGCTTAATAAAAGCTTTAACCCTATCCGTTTTGAGCCGAAAAAATGGGCGTCCTTTGCAAAAGAGGCGGGCTTTAAATATTTTATCCTAACTACTAAGCACCACGATGGTTTTTGCCTCTTCGATACAAAGCTTACCGACTACAAAACAACCGGTCCTGACTGCCCATTTAGAGTACATAAAAATGCTAACATCATAAAATCAGCATTTGATGCTTTTCGTGCAGAGGATATTTCTTGTACAGCATATTTTTCAAAAGCCGACTGGAACAACCACGATTATTGGGACCCTACCTTCAAAGTGGGCGAGCCTACCTCCCGTGGTGCAAACTACAACACCGCTGAAATGCCTGAAAAATGGGAGAAGTTTGTTCAGTTTACGCAAGATCAAATAATGGAAGTTGTAAATACTTGCGGTCCTATCGACGCACTTTGGTTTGATGGAGGGCAGGTAAATCCACTTTTAGGTGAAGACCTTCGTATGAATGAAATTGCAGAGAAAGCAAGAGCTGTTGTTCCCGGAATGCTTATGGTTGACCGCACTGTTGGTGGCGAGTATGAAAACTACTTGACCCCTGAAGGCACATTCCCTGATCACGCATATAAAGCTCCTTGGGAAAGCTGTATTACCCTTGATAGACTAGGCTGGGGCTTTAAATTTGAAAACGACTATTACACCCCTCGTGAAGTAGTTCATCTTCTTACTAATATCGTAGCTCGTGGTGGAAATTTAGCACTTGACGTAGGTCCTCAACCTGATGGTAGACTTCATCACGTTGCAATGAGTATTCTATTAGCTGTTGGTGATTGGCTAAAAGCAAATGGTGACGCTATCTATGGCACTCGTATCTGTGAGCCTTATTTTGCTGAAAAATGGTGCTTTACCGGTAAAAACGATAATATCTATGCAATATACCTTACCGATGAAAATGAAACTATCACTTCACTTACAATTCCAATAGCACTAACCCCATCAAAAATAGAACTATGTAATACAAATAAAAGCATAGACTTTACTGTAAATGACGGCACCATAACCCTAAACCTTACAGCAGATGAGCTTAAAGCATTACCAACCCTTGCCGCCGCATTTAAAATAACTAAATAAAAATTAATAGATAATACAATTATTAGATACCAAAAGTAATTCAGTAATTAAAATAACTAAACAATTAAAATTACTAGCTAATAAAAATAATTCAGCAATAAAATCAAATAGTCCCACCTATCCTTATTTATCACGACAAAAACTGTTAAAACAAAGCAAAGCAAAAGTTTGTCAGTATAGTTAATAAAGATAGGTGGCTTTTTTTATTTATAATGCGTTACCGCTAAATTAAAGCCCTACAAATCTTGACAAAAACGGCGTTTTCATATAAAATATAAGTTAAGACTAAAAAACACGCTATAAATGAAGAAGAAGGCAGGTAGATAAAATGGAAAAAATGGGGTTAAATGAAATTCGAGAAAAATTCCTTTCATACTTTGAGAGTAAAGGGCATAAAAGATTGCCAAGTTTTTCTCTTGTTCCAAACGGTGACAAGAGCTTACTTCTTATAAATGCGGGAATGGCACCTTTAAAGAAATTTTTTACAGGTGAGGTTACGCCCCCCTCAAAACGTGTTACTACTTGTCAAAAATGTATTCGCACGCCCGACATTGAGCGAGTAGGAAAGACAGCAAGGCACGGAACATATTTTGAAATGCTTGGCAACTTTTCCTTTGGCGACTATTTTAAAAAAGAAGCTATTGCCTTTGCATGGGAATTTTCCACCGAAGTAATGAAACTACCTACCGATAAAATATACATCTCTATCTATGAGGACGACGACGAGGCTTTTGATATTTGGACAAATGATATTGGCATATCTCCTTTGCATATTACAAGGCTTGGCAAAGCAGATAATTTTTGGGAGCATGGCTCTGGACCTTGCGGACCTTGTTCTGAACTTTACTATGACCGTGGCGAGAAATACGGTTGCGGTGATCCAAACTGTGGTGTTGGCTGTGAATGTGACCGCTTTATCGAGTACTGGAACATAGTTTTTACTCAGTTTGACAGTGACGGAAAAGGCAAATACACCCCACTAGACCACCCCAACATTGACACAGGAATGGGGCTTGAACGCCTTGCCTGCATTATGCAAAGTGTAGATAATCTTTTTGAGGTTGATACTATTCAAAACATTATGGCTAAAATCTGCCAAACCCTCAACGTGACATATAAGCAAGACGAAAAAACCGATGTTTCTCTTAGAGTTATCACCGATCATATTCGTAGCACCTGTTTTATGATAGGTGACGGTGTTTTACCATCAAACGAAGGCCGTGGATATGTACTTCGCAGACTTTTAAGAAGAGCTGCAAGGCATGGCAGATTACTTGGAAAAACAAAACCATTTTTATTCGAAATAGTAGACACTGTTATTGCTGAAAACAAGCATTACAGCGACCTTGCAGACAATTCAGAGTACATTAAAAAGATAATAAAGCTAGAAGAAGAGAAGTTTTTGCAAACAATAGTTAGTGGCGAGGCTATGCTAAACAACGTCATTGCCACGATAAAACAAGAGAGCAAGACTTACATTTCCGGCGAAGATGCTTTTAAACTTTATGATACCTATGGCTTTCCTATCGACCTTATTCGTGAGATTGCCGAAGAAGAGGGCATTACTGTAAACGAAGCGGATTTTGAAAAATTTATGGCAGAGCAAAAAGAGCGAGCTCGTGGCGCTAGGCAAAAGGATACCAACGCCTGGAGCGACACTAACCTACTCTCTGATTTTAATACAAAAACCAATTTTATAGGTTATGAAAAAACCGAAACCACCGCTAGTATCTTAGGCATTATCGCAGAAAATGAGCTTGCTGTTTCTATTAGCGGAAGTGGTGCTATTATCTTAGATACAACCCCTTTCTATGCTGAAAGTGGCGGACAAGTTGCAGATATTGGTAAGATTTACACCGATAAAGGCGTTTTCGAGGTAGACAACTGTCAAAAAACCGAAAACGGAGTATATCTACACACAGGAAAAATGATTAACGGCAGTTTAAAGCTAGAAACCACCGTTACAGCGGCTATAAACACTGCTCACCGTGATGATATTGCTAGAAATCATAGTGCTGTTCATCTACTTCAGGCGGCGTTACGCATTGTGCTAGGCGACCATATTCGTCAAGCTGGCTCTTATGTTGATAACGAGAAACTTCGTTTTGACTTTTCTCATTTTACAGCTGTTACAAAAGAGGAACTTCAAAAAGTAGAACAGATTGTAAACTCAAAAATTCTAGCAGCTCTACCTGTAAAAACTGATGTTATGAGCATAGAAAAAGCCAAAGAAACTGGCGCTATGGCACTCTTTAACGAAAAATACGGAGATACTGTTCGTGTAATTACAATGGGCGACTTTTCAAAAGAGCTTTGTGGTGGTACCCATATCAACGATACATCTTTTATAAACCTATTTAAAATAACAAGCGAAGGCTCTGCTGCAAGCGGTGTTCGACGCATTGAGGCTGTTACCGGAAATGGTGTTTTAAACTTCATAAATACCCAAGCTAAAGCACTTGAGGACACAATGAACGCACTTAAAGTGCAAAATATAACCGACCTTGCAAGCCACGCCACCGAGCTTATCTCAAACTATAAAGAGCTTGAGAAAAAACTCGATGCCGCTGAAGAACAACTTGCCGATACCAAGCTAGACGGTTTATTTGAAAACGTAAAAGAAGTAAATGGCGTAAAGGTAATGTTCGCAGTTTTCTCTGGTACAAAAGTAAAAGCACTTCGTATTCTAGGCGATAAAGTAAAAGCTAAAGCTCCTAAAATGGTAGCAGTGCTTGTTGGTATCTCTGATATGAAAGCTACTATGCTAGTTGTCTGTGGTGAAAAAGCTGTTGCTAGCGGTGCTAACGCAGGTAAAATCATCAAAAAACTAGCCGCTATCTGCAATGGTAGTGGTGGTGGTAAACCCGATAGCGCTATGGCAGGTCTAGGCTCAATCGAAAATATGGAATCAATGAAAAAAGAACTCCTAACCATAATCGAAGAAACAATGTAACCCCCCTTTTATAAAAACCAACTTCAAAAAAATCTTATTTCATTCAAAACATTTAATTTAAGAATAAACAAATTCAAATTTCTATCAAAGCATTATCAAAGGAATTTCTAAAAATTTCAAATTTCAATTAATTGTCAAAAGTAATTTCTAAAAATTTCAAATTTCAATTAATTGTC
>JAVVYT010000061.1:0-5079 GCA_036650995.1 Clostridia bacterium
GTTTAGAAGGCATAACACTTGAAATTAATTCAATTGGCTGCAAAGAATGTAGAGCCGATTATCATAAAGCCTTAAAAATATATTTTGAAAAATATAGCGATAAGTTATGCAATACTTGTCTTGATCGTTTAGTTAAAAATCCAATGCGAATTCTTGACTGTAAGTGCCCAACTTGTAAAGAAATTGCAATATCAGCTCCAAAGATTACAGATTATTTATGCGAAAATTGTAATGCTGATTTTGAAAAAGCAAAAGAGTATTTAAAAACATTAAATATCAAATTTACTGTAAATCCAAGCATTGTTCGTGGACTAGACTATTACAATGGATTAGTTTTTGAATTTATCTCAAGTGATATTGGTGCACAAGGTACAGTAGCAGGTGGTGGAAGATATAATGGTTTATCTAAAGAACTCTCAGATATTGAAATTTCAGGATTGGGATTTGCTATGGGTTTAGAGCGACTAATTTTATTAATGGAAAAACAAAATAAATTTACTACACCAGACAAGTCACCTACGATTTTTATAGCTTCATTAAATGATAAATATTTAGAATATGCCCTTTTGCTTACTAGTAAACTTAGAAAATGCAACATAAGCGCTGAATGTGATATAAACGATCGTACTCTAAAAGCTCAAATGAAATATGCAAATAAAATTGGTGCTGAGTACGTTGTTGTTATCGGAGATAATGAAGTCGAATCTGGCATTGCGGATATTAAAAATATGAACACTGGCGAGGTAAAGAAATTTAAGTTAGAAAATCTAGAAGTTTTTTTATCGAACACTACTTTAAAAATATAGAAAAATTTTCATAAAAGGAAGAAATGTGCTAAATATGACTGAAACAATTAATGGACTAAAAAGAACAAACTATTGTGGTGATCTTAGAAAAGATGATTTCAATAAAGAAATAATTTTAACTGGCTGGGTACAAAGACGAAGACCTTTAGGTGGGTTAATTTTCATCACTTTACGAGATAGAACTGGAATTATTCAGCTTGTATTTAATGAAGAGAAAAATAAAACTTTATTTGATAAAGCCTATAATTTAAGAAATGAATTTATTATCGGTGTAAAAGGTGTCGTTAAATTACGTGAAGATAACGCCAAAAACGATAATATGGAAACAGGTGATATAGAGATTGAAGTATCTGAGCTTCGTGTTTTATCTCAAGCAGAAAATACTCCTTTTGAAATATTAGATAATATAACTACTTCTGAAGAGGTACGTTTGAAATATAGATATCTTGATTTAAGACGTCCTGAAATGCAAAAAAACCTTATTTTTAGGCATAATGCCGTAAGAGCTGCTCGTGAATTTTTCTATGAAAATAATTTTATAGAAATAGACACACCAATGCTTATGAAACCAACTCCAGAAGGAGCTAGAGATTATCTTGTACCATCAAGATTACACGAAGGTAAATTCTATGCTCTTCCTCAATCACCACAATTATACAAACAACTTCTTATGTTATCAGGTTTTGATAGATATTTTCAATTTGCAAGATGCTTTAGAGATGAAGATTTAAGAGCAGATAGACAACCTGAATTCACACAAATTGATTTTGAAATGTCTTTTGTAGAAGTTGATGATGTATTAGATATTAACCAAAAGTTCTTACAATACTTGTTTAAAAAAACACTAAATTATGATGTTGAATTACCAATTCAAAGAATGCCTTATAGAGAGGCTATGTCTAGATTTGGTAGTGATAAACCAGACCTTAGATTTGGTTTTGAAATTATTGACATTTCTAATAATGTGGCTAATTGTGATTTTTCTGTATTTACTAATGCTGTATCTAATGGAGGTAGCGTTAGAGCTATTAATGTAAAAGGTTATGCAGATAAATTTTCTAGAAAAGCTATTGATAGTCTTACCGAATTTGTACGTGGAATTAGAGCTTCTGGTATTGCTTGGTGTAAAAATGTTAACAATGAAATTTCATGTTCTTTTAATAAATTTATGAATCAGGAAACATTAGATGATATTTACAAACAAACAAACTTTGAAAATGGCGACCTTCTTCTTATAATTGCTGATCAAAAGAATTCTATCGTTTTATCTTCTCTTGGTGCACTTAGAGTAGAAATTGCTAAAAGACTTGAATTAGTTAATAAAAATGAATTTAAATTTGTCCTAATTACTGAATTCCCATTTCTTGATTTTGATGAAGAAAACAATGAATATGTTGCTATGCATCATCCTTTTACATCCCCTATGATAGAAGATTTAGAATATATTGAAACTGATCCTTCTAGAGTTAGAGCTAAAGCATATGATGTTGTATTAAACGGAGTGGAACTTGGCTCTGGGTCAATAAGAATTTCAGATCCTGAACTTCAAAGTAAAATGTTTGATTTAATAGGACTTACAAAAGAAGATGCCAACGAAAAATTTGGCTTTTTGATTGACGCTTTTAAATATGGAGCTCCTCCTCATGGTGGATTTGCTTTTGGTGTTGATAGACTTATGATGTTAATGGTTGGTGCTACATCATTAAGGGATGTAATTGCTTTTCCTAAAGTTCAAAACGCATCTGAATTAATGACAAACAGCCCTACAAATGTCGATAATTCACAATTAAACGAGCTTAATATTTCAATAAAGAAGTAAAATTAATTTTAAATTAACATTTTATAATTTTATTATGTTATATTTAAATTAAAAAAGGAGATTTTTCAGTGATTGAAGTTAAAAATTTAACTAAGACATATGGTAGTAAAGAAGCTTTATCCAATGTGTCTTTTACTATTAATGATGAAGAAATAGTTGGTTTATTAGGACCTAATGGTGCCGGTAAAACAACCACTATGAATATTATTACTGGTTATTTATCAGGTAGTTCTGGTAGTGTATCAATAAATGGATTTGATATTTTAGATAATCCGATTGACGCTAAAAAATTAATTGGATATTTACCTGAACAACCACCATTATATTTTGATATGACGGTAAAAGAATATTTAGAATTTGTTTATGATTTAAAAGGATGTAAACTTGGTAAAGCTGAACATATAGAAGAAATAATAAGTGTAGTAAAGCTCAAAGAAGTATTCACTAGACTTATTGGCAATCTATCAAAAGGATATAGACAAAGAGTTGGACTAGCACAAGCTTTAATAGGAGCACCTGCTGTTTTGATTCTTGATGAACCAACAGTTGGGCTTGATCCAAAAGAAATAATTGAAATAAGACATTTAATAAAAAAACTTGGGAAAAGCAGAACTGTTATTATATCGTCTCATATTTTATCTGAAATTCAAGCTGTATGTGATAGAATTATCGTTATAAATGATGGTAAGCTAATTACGGACAGTACAGCTGATAATATTACAAAAAGCACTAGTTCATTAATGAAATTATCAATGCGAGTAGCTGGTGAAAAAGAAGAAGTTATTAAAATTATCAATAGCATTACAGGTGTTAAAAACGTTGAGATTTTGCCAACAATTGAAGAGGATACAACAGAAATTTCAATTGATGCAATAGAAAATGTTGATATAAGAAAGCCTATTTTCTTTGCATTCGCCAAGAAAAATCTTCCTATTTTATATTTTAAACCTTTTGAAATGACTTTTGAAGATGCGTTTATTAAACTTGTTGACAAAGATGATAATAATTCTAATGTTTCACAAGATAATATTAAATTAGAAAATGGGGGAGAGAATTAATGTTTGCAATATTAAAAAAAGAGTTACGCTCAATGTTTTCATCTCCACTAGCATATACAATCATTGGAGGATTTACTTTTTTATCTGCTATAATGTTTGTTTTTAATGTATTACTTTCAAATACTAGCAATACAATGTATTTCTTTTCTAGTTTATTAATTATTGTTATGATTGTTGTTGCAATTTTATCTATGAAATTTTTTAGTGAAGAACGTAAAAATAAGACAGATCAACTTTTATTGACTTCACCAATTTCTCTTACTTCTATTGTTGTAGGAAAATTTCTATCAGGACTAGTTGTTTTTATATGTGCAATTGCAACATCACTTTTATTTTTAATAACTGTTTCTTTTATGGGTGAAATTGACTGGGGAGTTGCACTTGGTAATTATCTTGGTATTATTTTATTAGGTGCTGCTTTAATTTCAATTGGAATGTATATTTCTTCTCTCACACAAAGCCAATTAGTTAGTGCTATTGTTACTATTTCAGTATTTTTAATTTTAATGCTTTTTAATTCCATTATTTCTATTGTAAATCAGTTTATGGTTTCTTTCCCTGAAATAATTAGAACAGGTGTTACAAACTTCTTAAATGTATTTCTTATTTATGATAAATATCAGCAGTTTTCATTTGGAATATTAGATATTTCTGCTATATTTTATTATTTAAGTATTATTGCAGTTTTTCTTTTCCTAACTATTAGAGTTCTTGAAAAACGTAGATGGAATTAGGAGGAAAAAATGAAGAAAAATTTTATGAAAACGAAAAAATTTAAATATGGAGCATTATCTACCTCAATTATTATAGGGTTTATTGCTATTGTTGTATTATTAAATGTTATTTTAAATTTACTTGTTGTTAAGTTTCCTTTAAAATTTGATTTAACAAATAATCAAGATTATGAGTTTACACAAGAGTCTATTGACTTTGTTAAAAAAATAGAAAGACCTGTTACTATTACGATATTAGCTGAAGATACTACAATAATCACTGCTTCTATTAATAAATATATCGCACAAATGTATGCACAATACGGTATATCAACTACCGCTTCTGTTAGCGATACTTACTTCGAAGAGTTATTAAATGATTATATAAGATACTCAGATAAGATAAGTGTAAAATATGTTGATATAAATAAAAATCCTAATTTTTTAGAAAACAATAAAATTAAAAGTATAGATGTATCAGCAACCGATTCTGTTATCATTGTTCAATGTAACGAAAATCAAAAATATAAGATTATAGGTCTTTACGATTTAATAAAACTTTCATCAGGTGGGGGAAATGGCTCACAATTGCCTTCTTTTACAAACATAGCTGAAGGTTCTATTACGTCAGCAATTCAATAAAGTATTACAGATAATGAAAATATTGCTTATCTTCTTGAGGG
>JAVVYT010000061.1:5089-7891 GCA_036650995.1 Clostridia bacterium
AGCTATAAATTTAAAAACAGCTGATTTTAATGATAAATCAAAGATAATTATTTGCAATAATCCTACTTTAGATTTTACTATTGATGAAATTGAAAAGCTCGAAAAATTCATTGCAAATGGCGGTCAGTTCGGAAACAGTTTTATGTTTTTAGAAAATGCAACAACTCCAAATCTTCCACTTGTTGAGAATTTTTTAAGTAAAAAATGGGGACTTACAATTTCTCAAAAGAGAATTGTTGATTTAGAATATGCAAATTATAATTTAATGCAACTCGATTACAGCGATACAGCTCTAGCTAGTAAATTAATTGAAAAGAAAATGAAACTTTATGCTCAAATTTACTCACCAAAACAATTAATACTTGATCCTGAAGTTATTCCTAATGTAAAATCTATGTATAAAACCAAAGACACTGCATATTTAAAAGATTTATCGGATAAGAATAATAATAAAGAGGAAAAAGATCAAACAGGAGTATTTGATGTTGGAGCTATGAGTTACACAAATAAAAGTGTATATGAGCCTACCGAAGTTTTAAATAAAAGTTATGTTTTTGTTGGAACAACTACATCAATTGGTGATGCATTAGAAAACGAGGGAAATGGACTTTATTTTGATTCTGTTATCAATACTATGACAGGAATAGCCGGTAAAGAATATGTTTATATACCTGCTAAAGAAATTTCACAATCAGCTCTTGAAATTCCAAATGATTACACTTTAATTGTAACTTCAGTTATATTTGTAATAATTTTACCATTAATTATAATCGGATTCGGTGTATTTGTTTGGCTACGCAGGAGGCATTTATGATAAAAAACAAAAAGCTTTTAATTATATTATCTGTACTTCTAATTATATTAATTGCTTCGACTGTTGTTCTTGTTTTAGTTGTAAAACCTTCAAAGGATAATTCTCAGAGTTCAAGTGCCATTGATGATAAAATAAATATTGTTAATTCCACAAAAGAAAACATTTCATCTATTTCTATTAAAAATAATAAAGGCAATTTTACATTAATTCAAACAGAAGCCAATGTCTATAAGTTAAAAGATTCTGAAAATGCACAGCTTGACACAAATACAGCAAAGGCAATTTTTGATGTTTTAAGTATTATTGACGCAAAAAAAGATATTGGAGTAAATGAAAATTTAAATGAATTTGGTTTAGAACCTGCAATTGCTAGTGCGGATATTTCTTATAATGATGGTACAACAATTAACTTAAAGTTAGGTAAAACATTAAGTGATGGAAAATATTATTTTAAAACTAGCAATTCTAAAAACATCTATGCTGTTGATTCCTCAATTGGAGTTAATCTATTAATTGATAAAATGTCGTTGTTTTCAACTACTTTGCTTAAGTCAAATATAACAGCTGATACATTAAAATCATTTTCTATTTTAGAAGGTACAACTCCTAAAATAACAGTTGTTAAAAATCAAGCACCACCTTCTTCAACTAACTATTTTTCGCTTACAACCCAGTTTCAAATTACTGAACCGTTTAATTGGAATGCTGATGATAATGTTATATTAGGTAGTAGCAACCAAGATAATGGC
Organism: Clostridia bacterium; assembly: GCA_036650995.1. GTDB lineage: Bacteria > Bacillota > Clostridia > Oscillospirales > SIG519 > JAVVYT01. The sequence goes on from JAVVYT010000061.1 coordinate 6,653, forward strand.
ATTGTATTTTTCTTATCTCAAATAAGATTAAAAGAAGTAGTAGCAGATAATGTAAACAAAGAAACTTTAGATAAATATAATTTGTCTGCTCCGGCATATACAATTAAAATATACGATAATGATAAATCAGTGATTTTTTTATCAAAAAAGCAAACAGATAATACTTATTATGCTTATAGTGATACATCAAGTGTTGTAGGAAAAATTGATGCTAGCATTTTGCCATTTATTGAAAAAAATATAAATTATTTCTGCAATAAATTAACTAGCGTTATTGATATAAAACTTGTTAATGCTCTAACTATTTCATCAAGCGATAAATCATATAAATTTGATTTAGTTGATTCAGATAAATCTGGTGATGAAATGAAAGTTATGTATAATGGAAAACAAATGGATACTGCTGATTTTAGGCAACTTTATACCATTTCTTTATCTGCAAACATTACTGGACTTGGTAAAAAAACTACTAATGTTCCTTATCTTACCGTTGAAATATCATTAAAAGATGGTAATAAAAATGTAATTAAATATTATAATATTGATAATTCATTAGAGTGTTTTGCTGAGATAAACGGTAGTGATAAATTTATGGTATTTAAAAGTAGTGTAGATAAAATTATTAATTCTGCAAGTGATTTTATTGAAGGAAAGAAAATAAAAGCAGATGATTAAATAAATTTTTGTTTTAGTCAATTGTTGGCTTTATGAAAGGAAGATTTTTTATGTTAAAAGCTTATTTAAAAGATGGAAATTATATTGAATTTGAAGAAGATTCAACGGCTTATGATGTTGTTGGATTAATTTCAAGTGGATTGCAAAGAGCTGCGCTAGTAGTTGAAATTGATGGAAAAATTTGTGATCTTACTACTAAGATTAATAAAGATTGTAAATTTATCGTACACACATTTGATACGGCACCAGGAAAGAAAGCTTTTTGGCATACCGCATCGCATGTATTAGCGCATGCTGTAAAACGATTATATCCAAACACCAAACTTGCTATTGGACCTGCGATAGAAAATGGTTTTTACTACGATTTTGAAACCGAAACCCCATTTACTCCCGAAACGCTAGCTCTTTTAGAAGCTGAAATGAAAAAAATCATTAAAGAAGGTTTTAAATTAGAAAAATCTACTTTAACAAGAGATAAAGCTATTGAATTAATGGTATCTAGAAATGAACCATATAAACAAATTCTAATTGAAGAATTACCTGAAGATGAGGAAATTAGTTTTT
>JAVVYT010000062.1:0-7660 GCA_036650995.1 Clostridia bacterium
ATAAAATATTTTTGTTCTTCTGTTTCAATGTGAAAAACAGACTATATTTCTTTTTTCAATTTATATTCACTCCTTCACTAAACGAGTTTTGTTGAATATTGTTTTCGTTTTATTCCTATCGCTACTATGCGTTTCTCACTATATTTATTTCATATATAGTACTTATTGCCTTATATGTAGTTATTTTCTTTATAAATCGCTAAACTTCTACTACCTCTGTATTTGCCCAAAGATCGCCTATTCTTTTATTATCTATTATGATAAGCAATATTTCTATTGGCAACAACACAAGTGGCAGTGATCTTTTTAAATTAATAATAAAACTAAATCTTGCTTGTTTTGTTGCAACAACTTTGATTTTTAGAATTTTCTTACCTATACTTGCATTTCCAAAAAAATTGTCTTTAAAAAGTATTAAAATGAAATATACCGCCACGAAAGGTATTACTTTAAAAAGAATATTATCGTTTCCACAAAGTGTTATTACTATTTGAGATATTAATGATGCAATAACAATACTAACAATATGGTCTATTAATCCTGCCAATAATCTTTTAATTTTAATAGGCATTTTTAATCACCTCTTTCGCTTCAAAAGACTCTACTCTCCAATCATTTTCGTTTTTCTCTAGTTTAATTAAAATTAATACTCTATTGCTTTTTGTATCAACCGAATACGGAATAATCATTACAGTTTCGCTTTTCTCGCTTTTTTCAACTATATTTCTTCCAACACTAACAATTTCTCCGAATTCATCAGATATTTCTTTAGTATTCCAAATATACGTCATAGCAATTTTATCAATAGGATCGTTTCTTACTGCGTTAAAGGCAATTATAACTATTGTTGAAAAAATCAAGAATATTAATCCAATTATTGCAAATACAGTAAACACCTTTTTTTTATTCATCTAAATACCCCTCTCCCTCAATTATTATCTTTAAAAATCCCCGTTTTTTCTCCGCCAAGCGAACATGAAGTTAATAACAACATCATAGCAACTAATACCAAACATATTTTTTTCATAGCATTGCTCCTTAATCGTTTCGCCAATCAAAAGTTTCGTTTTTAGATAAATCAAGTGTTTTTCCATTGATAGAAACTTGACTATTACTAATCCATTTTATTTCCACATTAGACTCGTGGTATGCATTATAGATTAATTTTTTGTCGCTATCTGTTTTGATATAAACCTTAATTGAAAAATCAACCGTTGCTCCTGGCTCTATTTTATATGCTTCTAATGCGTATTTTCCGTCTGCTGATATCGAAGATTCAATTAATGTATCTTGAGTGCTACTTAGAGAAATGCCCAATGTAATCACCAAGCCAACCCAAAGTGCTATTAGGAGAAACGTCAGTACTCCAACGATCGTTATAACTACAAATATGATTTTTTCATAGTTCTCTCCTCATAAAACAATAGCATTTCATACGTTTTTAAACTTATTTCACCCTACCTATCCCAAAGCACACTAATGATATTTATATAAATATAGAAATTGTTTGTTTAAATACCTATTGCTAATATGATATCAATTAAAGCTTATATAATCAATGGCATATTTAGACAAAGTAGTGTTATATAAACTGTCTACATTAACTAAATATTATATTCTCTATCGTTTTTATCTTGTTTAAAGAAAAATATATTTTAATATCACACTAGTAATTATTCTTATGCTAGTTAACAAAACGCCACAATCTTTTTAGCTATAACGATACAATCGTATCTGTTTTTTAAAAATGTACTTTGTCCAAACGAATCCATAAAAACTTTGTAAATGATTTCTCCAACAACTTTTTCATCGTCATAATTTGAAATTAAATTTGCTATCTTTTCAATTTCATAGTTGTACTCATCGTGCGGTGCATAACTCAATAAATCGATAGGATCCCAACAATCAATTATTTCTTTAATTTTGTCATATTTCATATCATAACCCTCCTTTTGGTATATCTTTATTATAGGCTAAAATATAATGCTAATCTTGATACTCAATATCCACTTTGGCATTTGTCATATAAATAGCTTATAACTTATTTTACAAAACGTACTTTGCTTAATGCCTTTATTATATCAGAGAAACAAAATGTTTCCAATGATATAAAAAAGTAATTGGAATTAATGTTTACGTATAAAATATTTGATAGAAAAAGTGATAAATCACATACTCTCTAGTTAATGTAGACAGTTTATATGATACTACTTTGTTGAAATGTGCCATTGATTATATAGGCTTTAATTGATATCATATTAGTAATAGTAAAACATAAAAACCGTGACAAGAGATAACTAGACAAATTTTCCGAAAGGGTTAGAAAATAAATATATTTGTTAATTTCAAGACATATTATAAGGAAGATTATTATATTTATGACGTAGATAAGTTTAGCACATATTTTTAAGAATATAGATATCACTAAATACATACCTGCAATTTATACTTTTGCAACTACCTCTATACTTGCTCCTCGAAACGAAAGCAATTTTTGAATTTAATGACAGAAGAACGAAAAATATAAAATATGGAGGCGGTAATATGTGAAAGATTAGTATTGTAATAATGATAATTTTGTTAGCTTTTGGTTTATGTTCCTGTGATACAAAGCAATTAACTATTGAGCAATCAAAGAAAAATTATATAGTTTATGAGGACTCGTTACAAAAAGTTGCAGATAAGTACGACCTTAAATTAACTTTAAAAGAAGACACAAATCTTCAACCTCAGTGGTATGACAAAGCCTTTTTAATTACTATTAGTTCAAATATTGATATAGAAATTATGCTAAACAACAGTGCATCTGAAAACAAAAAAGAAACAGGGGCTGAATGGGTCACTATTCGTTACAAAATAAGGAACGAGGATACCAAAGCAGATTTTAACAGAGAACTATTTGTTGATTTGGTAAATTCTGTTTCCGGGAAAAATATATCAATAGATTTTTGCAACGAGTTCTTGGATTCCCCTGAAAGCAAATATGCTTCTACAAAGAAAGGCTCTAAGAAGTTAAATGGTGAAATTATAGCCAAAAGTACTTCACTTAATTTTTTTGAAGATTGGAATATTTTTTACGAATTAAGTAAAGATAGTGATGAAGAATTAACTTTTGGAGGACTGACAAAGCAACTAAGCAACTGATAATATACATTATTATATCCGAAATGCAACAAAGGAATAAACAAAATAGCTGCCGGTAAAAATACCTTTGGAGTTGCAGGGCGTTATGAAATAAACACTATAAAAAGGAGTTATAATTATGATAAGTGGTGTTAAGCGTTTAAATACCATTCAAGGTAGATCTTCTGTGATAGGTTCGCTTTCATGTAGTTTTATGACATTGTACAATGGTCTTTTAAAAAATTATTTTGGTGATTAATATGAAAAAAATATTGTTTTATCCGCTTTGGAAAGCAGAAGAGCTTGAAAATAGACTACATAATTTTGAACTTAATGGGTGGAGATTAAAAGGGGTTACATATTCATATGTTTTTGATTTTGTTAAATCTAGCGCAAAAAACTCAAATTATATTATAACATATGATATGGCGAAGGATAACTCTCCATGTATGTATGAGTATGAACAAAAGCTATTAACTGACTATTCAGCAAATATGATTCAGACTAAATTTACTGGTTTTGATATTTTTCGTGTAACTGGAGATAAAAGAGCTTTTGATGATTTGAAGAATTATAGGAGAAATTATTTCAAGCATGTACTGTTTCAATATATGCTTATATCTGCTATTTTTTTTATTACAGGTATTGGTTTGCTTTTTTGCGACAATATTACAACAATCATCAGAAACAGCTATTTTATTAGCAAGTATTTATACTTTTATTTCAATGGCATATTTTTCATATAGAATATATGGTTATATTAAGCAGGCTTTAAAGGTCAAATAGATAAAAGTGAATTTTCAAAATATCAGATTATTAATTCTAATAATGTAATTAGAATTAGTAATTAAGTACATTCAAAAATTAGCGGATGTTATAGGTATGAAATTTTTTCCTTTACAAGAAAAAATCTGTAAGAAATTAGCTTGCAGGGCAAAGCTTGCAAAAACAATAGCTATATTTTCTCACAAAACAACTATTTAAAAATAGCTAATGGTGATATAAATGAGCTGTCAAAAGAAAGAATCGTAATGTGGTACTAGTCAACGATAATAACAAATTTTATTTGTGTTGTGTTACAATTGACAAGTGTCAGAAAAAAATTATTTAATTGAAATGTTTATTTTTTTATGATATAATACATTAAACAGATTTAAAAAAATAGATAAGGGGTGACGCAAAGTGGTGAAAAACACAAACCCGAAAATGCCAAGGTATTTACTACGCATATGTAGTGTCTTTTTGGTTTTTTCAATGCTATTATTATCGTCGTGTAGCAATGTTCCAGAAAATTCTATTTATAAAAGCGAAAATTCGTGGGCGTATCTTGCACAAGGCGATGAAAAAAAGGCAGATTGTTTTTTAATATGTCCAACAGTTTATTTAGGTCAAGACGGGAAAAACAATATGGCGATCGACGACGAGAATATAAAAGGAGCTTTTGTCGGTGCTTTGAATATGGAAAAAGGTATTTACGAAGAAAACTGTCGTATGTTTGCACCTTTTTATCGTCAAGCAGGGCTTGATGTTTATACAATGGATACTGAAAATTCCAAGAAGTATTTTGAGCTTGCATACTCTGATATTAAAGAGTCATTCCTCTACTATATGGAGCATTATAATGACGGTAGACCGATTGTTCTTGCCGGTTTTTCGCAGGGCGCTGATATGTGTTTGCGATTAATGGAGGACTTATTTGATAACGCAAATTACAGTAAACAATTAGTCGCATGCTACTGCATTGGCTGGCGGATTACGAAAGAAGATATAGACAAATATAAGCATCTCAAAATGGCACAATCCGAAACAGACACAGGTGTAATTGTTTCATTCAACACTGAATCTAAGGGAACATCAACCTCTCTTATAGTACCAAAAAACACATTAGCGATAAATCCCCTAAACTGGAAAACGGACAGCAGTTATGCGCCTTCCACTCTAAACAAAGGTGCTTGTTTTACTGATTATGACGGAAAAATAACAAGTGAATTGCCAAACTTTACCGGTGCATTTCTTGATGAAACAAGAGGAACGCTGAAAGTTGACGATTCTGTTACTCCCGAAAAATACCCAGCAGGGCTTGATGTTTTTGAGGACGGTGTATATCACCTTTATGACTATCAATTTTTCTATCGTAACTTACAAGAAAACGTATCAAAACGAATTGCTAATTTTAAATAAATCAAAAAGAAATGGAGTATTAAGTCTGGATAAATTCAGTCTTAAACGTTATTTATTATGATTGATTTACATCTGCATTTAGACGGTTCTTTAGAGCCATTAGAGATATTAAAACTTGCAAATATCTCTAATGTTTTGCTGCCCACAAATGATATAAATGAGCTACGAGAGCTTTTAACTGTACAAAACGACTGCACAAGTCTTTCAGAATATTTAGAGAAATTTGCCCTCCCTCAAATGGTGTTACAAACAAAAGAAACTATCGAAGAATCGGTTTATATGTTGGTAGTAAAATTAGCAAAGCAAGGGTTATGTTATGCTGAAATTCGTTTTGCCCCACAACTCCACCTACAAAATGGACTTACTCAAAAGCAAGTAGTTTTTGCCGCTGTAAAAGGACTAAAACGAGGAATAGATACATCAGGTATGCAGTGTCAATTGATTTTATGCTGTATGCGTGGTGCTGAAAATCATCGTGAAAATATCGAAACAGTCTATGTAGCAAAAGATTTTTTAGGTAAAGGTGTCTGCGCTGTCGATTTAGCCGGCAATGAAACTGCGTACCCAACAAGGCTATTTGCCGATATTTTCAAACAGGCGAAAAAAGATAATATTCCTATCACCATTCACGCAGGCGAAGCGGCAGGTGCCAATAGCATTAAAGAGGCGCTAGACCTTGGTGCAACACGCATTGGCCATGGTATTCACGCAATAGAAGATGAGGAAGTATTAAACCAGCTAAAGACAAAAGGCGTTGTTTTAGAAACCTGTTTTACCAGTAATTTACAAACAAAAGCAGTCAAAAATATAGATGAATATCCTATCCTTAAATTTAAAGATTTAGGGATTTTAACAACTGTAAATACCGATAATATGACCGTTTCCGGCACCTCTCTAAAAAAGGAGTATACCCTTTTAAAAAATCTTTTTTCATTAACAGATGAAACCTTAAAAGAACTAGCTCTAATAGCCACCACCGCCGCCTTCCTCCCCGAAGAAAATAAGTCGATTTTAAAAGAAACAATAACCTCCACCTTCCTAACTTGGCTTTATAAATAACCTAACCCCTTTTCACTGTTTTACTAAAATTCAAAAGTAAAATGACTGTTCAAACAAAGTAGCACCCATAATAAAATTTTTAAATTAAAACAAAAAAGAAATCAAATTATCAAACGAATTATTAGAAAAGGCAAAACAGCAAAAAATCTTCACACAAAGAAATTATTTCATTACAGAAATATTTTTATATAAATAAGAGATTAACCTAAAATAAATTTAAAAATGGAGGTCTTTACTATGTTAAAAAGTAAATTCACACGCACAATCTCTTTTGCTACACTCTTTGTCATACTGCTAACTTCGCTTTGTATGACTTCTTGTAGCAACGTAAACTTTTGGTCTATATCAAACGATGATGTAAAAAACGCAAACACCCTGACTTTAAATGTTGCTGATAATGGTGATGGCAACTACACTATTTCGGCAACATCCGAAACCGATATATTCAAAGAGAATATAGAAAACAAATCTTTCTGTGTGCTTGGAACAGGCTCGACTTCTTCGACAAAAGAATCCTCGGTCACTGCACCTAACGAAGAAAAAAATGAAATTATAAAGCCCAAAAAAACTACCGACGAAAAAGTAGCTAAGGAGGAGCAAGAAAGCAATAAAAAAAGCAAAAAAATCGATGACAAATATATAAAAGAAATGTCGCTTGATAGTACGTATAAATTTATCGACAGTAAAAACGCAGAATTTACGGTAACTGATAAAGACGGTTTTAGTGGCTATTTAGTATATTTGCATGAAACAGCTACTCTTGATAAAAAATATGCTGCAGGTGTGTATATAAAGGAACAAGAAGCGATAAAAAACATCGAAATTTATACACAAAAACCTGCTGTCAATGGATATCAAGAAAATCCAACGTTCGATATTATAGTCAAAAATGCAAAACTCTCTCAAAAAATAGATAAAAGCCTAATAACTACATCTCAAGGGTTTAGTAATCTTACTGTATCTGATGTTGTTAGAACAACCGATACCGTTCTAACAGTACATACAACAGGTCAGATTGATACAAAATACACAGTAGGCGATATTAATTTTGGCGGAGGAGTTATTGATGGCCTTGAGGCTACTTCTTTACTCAGCATTGCAATTAACAGCGAAAATGCATATGCTAATTTTTCAAATGTAAGTTTTAGTGAAAATATTCTCTCGCTATCACTTCACTTAGCAAACAGCACTTTTAATGATAATCCTAAAATATCTGTAAGCGGAAAGAAAAACATCAACGTTTCTGAGGTTAAGGTAAAAGAAGATAAGACTTCTTTAGATATAAAACTTAATGTTT
>JAVVYT010000063.1:0-7553 GCA_036650995.1 Clostridia bacterium
AAATTCTATTAACTGCATCAGGTGGACCGTTTTTTGGAATGTCCGCAAGCGAGCTTAAAAATATAACACCAGAAAAAGCATTAAAACATCCAAACTGGGATATGGGAGCTAAAATTACAATTGATAGTGCTTCACTAATTAATAAAGGGCTTGAGTTTATTGAGGCAATATGGCTTTTTGATGTTAAACCAGAACAGATAGAAATATTAGTTCATAGAGAAAGCATAGTACATTCAATGGTTGAATTTGTTGATAACTCGGTTATTGCGCAACTAGGAGTACCGGATATGCGAATACCTATTCAATATGCAATTTCATATCCTGAAAGATTTGAGTCTTGCGTATCGGAATTGGATTTATTGAAAATACAAAATTTATCATTTTATGCACCTGATGAAAAAGTATTTACTTTATTACCACTTTGCAAAAAAGCAATTTCGGTCGGTGGAACAATGCCTTGTGCTGTAAATGCCGCAAATGAAGAGGCTGTAAAGTTGTTTTTAAACAAGAAAATTTCATTTTTAGGTTTATTTAATATAATTGAAAAAGCAGTTATTTCACATAAAGTCACATATAATCCTAAAGTTTTTGATATAATAAATACTGAAAAGATTATTCGTAATAAAGTTTTAGAATTATCACAAAGCTTGGAATTTAAGGAGTCGATATAATTAATGATTAGTATTTTGCAGACTATAGGCACGATTATTTTGTTTTTAGTTGTGCTATGTATTTTAGTTTTTGTACACGAACTAGGGCATTTTGTTTCTGCTAAATTAAGCGGAGTTAAGGTAAATGAATTTTCTATTGGTATGGGATTTTGCTTTTTTAAAAAACAAATTGGAGAAACTCAATATTCTTTACGTATTTTACCAATAGGTGGATACGTTAAAATGGAGGGTGACGAAGAGGAAAGTGACGATCCTAGAGCTTTTAATAATGCAGCTAAATGGAAAAGATTTTTAATATTTTTAAATGGTGCTCTTATGAATTTTATTCTAGGATTTTTTATTATGCTAGCCCTAACTGCAACGTCTAAAGCTATTCCCTCACAAACAGTTGGCGGTTTTATTGAAAATTCTACATCTAATTCCAGTGGCTTACAGGTGAATGATGAGATTATTAAGATAAACAATAGTAAAGTAAACACATATTCTGATATTAGTTATGGTCTTGCTTTATCGGGAAATAAGCAAATTGACTTAACAGTAAAACGTAACAATGAAATAGTAAATATAGATAATGTTCAGTTTCCTTCAGAAGAAATTGAAGGAACAAAAATGATGTATATTGATTTTAAAGTATATAAGGCGGATAAAACTTTTTTAAATGTTATAAAATATGGCTTTTATGATACACTGTCAGTAGTTAAAACTGTTTGGGTAAGTTTTGTTTCTCTTATTGGAGGTAAAGTATCGGTTTCACAAATGTCTGGACCTGTTGGAATAGGTCAAGCAGTTGGTCAAGCTGCAAGTAATGGATTTCCGTCACTTTTAATGCTTATAGCTTTTATTTCTGTTAATTTAGGTGTTGTAAATCTTTTACCACTTCCTGCTCTTGACGGTGGACATATTGTATTTTTAGCAATTGAAACTGTAATCGGAAAACCCGTACCACCTAAATATGAGAATATAATTCATCTTGTTGGTTTTGGTTTATTAATGTTGTTTGCAATTTTTATTACCTATAATGATATAGTAAGGATATTTTTCAAATGAGAAAGTTAACAAAACAAGTTAAAATTTCAAATGTTGTAATAGGAGGTAATAATCCTATTGCAATACAATCTATGTCTAATATACCATCAGATAATTTTGATGGCATTGTAAAACAGGCTATTGAACTTGAAAATTTAGGCTGTGATATTTTTAGAATAGCAGTACCTAATTTAGAAGCTATTCGTGTTATAGATTTATTGAAAAAAAATGTCAAAATGCCTATTGTTGCAGATATTCATTTTGATTATAAAATAGCAATTGAAGCTGCCAATGCAGGTTTTGATAAAATTAGAATAAACCCTGGTAACATTGGTGACGAGAGTCGAGTTAAAGCAGTTGTTGATATCTGTAAGAGCAAAAACATACCGATTAGAATTGGTGTTAATGGTGGGTCGCTAGAAAAGCACATTCTTGAAAAATATAAAATGCCTACTGCAAAAGCTTTGTTTAGCAGTGCGAAATACCATATTGATTTATTAGAAAAATTTGATTTTAATAATATTGTAATCTCAGTTAAATCATCTAGTGTAAAAACTATGATTGAAAGTTATACAATGCTTAGTAATTCATACGATTATCCTCTTCATTTAGGTGTTACCGAGGCAGGAACATTTAGAACGGGAATTATAAAATCTGCAATAGGAATAGGCGGGTTACTTTTAAGCGGAATTGGAGATACTATTAGAGTTTCTTTAACTGACAATCCAACAAATGAAATATTAGCTGCAAAGGATATTTTAAAAGCCACTGATAATTATAAAAGTGGACCTAATCTTATTTCTTGTCCTACTTGCGGACGCACTAAAATCGATTTAATTTCTATTTCAAACCAAGTAGAAAAAAGATTATTGGCTATTGATAAAAATATAACTGTTGCGGTTATGGGCTGTGTTGTAAATGGACCAGGAGAAGCAAGAGAAGCTGATATTGGTATTGCAGGCGGAGATAAGGAAGCTTTGCTCTTTAAAAAAGGTAAAATAATTAGAAAAATAAACGAAGAAAATATTATTGATGAATTATTTAAAGAAATAGAAAAAATGTAAAGAAAAGGAAAATATAATGTCGGAAACTAATCGAAGTTTTATATCTCTATTTAGAAAATATAGGCCAACCGAGCGTGAGTTCAATATTGTAAATAATTGCACTATTAGTAATGTACTCTCAAATTTGGAAAAAAGAGAAATAAAATTGGATATCCATTTAGATTTCATTCCAGAATTCGAACTTTTTGAGCTTATTATTCAAAAAGTAAAATTAATATATGAAGTGAATAAAATAACATATAATTTAGTTTTAAATGAAGAAATATTTAATGCTAATAAAGAAAAATCATACGACTTAGTTATACAAATTGCCAAGAGAAATAATGCATTTATAAACGGATTTTTGTCAAATTCTACTTTTCATATTGATAAGGGAATAATCTGGATTAAACTTAATAATAATTCTTCCGATTTACTTTATAACAATGAAATAGATAAAGTTATTTCTAAATTATTTTTATCTATGTTTGACTCTGATTTAAAGGTTAAGTTTATTGATTTAAGCGAAGAAGAAGTTGAAGAAAAAAAACAAATAATTGAAAATGATAATATTGAAAAATATAATGAAATACATAAAGAAGCAGTAAAAGAAAAAAAAGGTAATTCTACAAACTTTGATAAAATCGAAAAAGTAAAAGGATCTATTTTATTTGGCACTACAATAAAAGAAGAGCCTACAAGAATAATTGACATAACAGAAGAACCCGGTAAAATAACAGCTATCGGTGAAATTTTTGATGTCGATTATAAGTTAACAAAAAATCAAAAACATATAATGAGCATCTATATAACAGATAAAACTAGTTCTTTAGCTGTAAAATTTTTTGCTAAAGATAATGAAATTTCTAATATCAGAGATGCTTTAAAAAAAGGTGTTTTTGTTAAAGTAAACGGTAGCGTACAATATGATATGTATGAAAAAGACAATGTAATGAAAGCTAAAAGCATTGAAATTGTCAAAAAAATCATTAAATCAGATAATGCTAATATTAAAAGAGTTGAGCTTCATCTTCATAGTAATATGTCTGCTATGGATGGTATTAACCCTGTAAAAGATTATGTAAAAAGAGCAATAGAATGGGGACATAAAGCCATTGCAATAACTGACCACGGTGTCCTTCAGGCATATCCTGAGGCTGCTAATATAGCAAAGGATGGTAATATCAAAATAATATATGGCGTGGAAGCTTATGGTATTAATGATAAATCTAGTATTTGTGATACTAATTCTAGTGAAGATAGCAACACTACATATTCAGGTAAATATATAGTATTTGACTTAGAAACAACAGGGCTTAATGCAGATTATGAAAGAATAACTGAAATTGGCGCAGTTTTATTAGATAATGGTGAAATAATTGATACATTTAATACTTTTGTAAATCCATGTAAAAAAATTCCCCAAAAGATTACTGAACTTACTGGAATTACAAATGAAATGGTAGCTGATGCTCCTTTAGAAAAAGAAGCTTTATTAGCGTTTTTAGATTTTGCAAAAGATGTCACTTTAGTTGCACATAATTCACCGTTTGATATGTCTTTTTTATATATGGCCGCTACTAGAATTAATGTTGATATTGATAATAAAGTCATTGATACTGTTCCATTATGTCGCCACGTTTTCCCTGAAATGAGCAGTGTTAAACTAAATATTGTAGCTAAGAAACTAGAGATAATTCAAGAAAATCATCATAGAGCTTCAGATGATGCTAAGGTTTTAGCAGAAATATTTAAAAAACTTCTTATAAGTTTAGACAAAGAAAATGATAAAGACAAAAAGTATTTTCATCAAATTATTTTAGTGAAAAATAAAATTGGACTTAAAAATCTCTATAAATTAGTTTCTTTTGCTCATTTAGAGCATTTTTATAAAAAGCCACTTATTCCTAAAAGTCTTTTATCAAAATATAGAGAAGGGCTAATTATTGGCTCTGCGTGTGAAGCTAATGAACTTTACAGAGCGATTGTTGCTGGAAAAGGTTTTCATGAGCTTTGTAAAATTGCAAGTTTTTATGATTACCTTGAGATACAGCCTATTCAAAATAATATGTATTTAGTTAATTCAGGTAAAGTAAACAGTGTTGCTATGCTACAAGAATTTAACAAGAAAATTTGTAAAATAGGTGATGAATTAAATAAACCAGTAGTTGCTACCTGTGACGTTCATTTTCTTGATGCTGAAGATGAAATATTCAGAAGAATATTAATGGCTGGTCAAGGCTATACAGATGCAGATAATCAACCTCCTCTTTTCTTTAGAAATACTGAAGAAATGCTTAAAGAATTTGCATATTTAGGTGAAGCTAAAGCTTTTGAAGTAGTTGTAACAAATACAAATTTAATTGCTGATATGACAGATAAAATTGAGCCTATTCCTCTTGGTAAATTGTATACTCCCGAGATTGAAGGAGCAGATGATGATTTAATTAGAATTTCTACTTGTAAAGCACATGAGCTTTACGGTGAAGTTTTGCCGGAAATTATTCAAAAACGATTAGATAGAGAATTAAACGCAATAGTAAAGCATGGATATGCTGTTTTATATATGATAGCTCATAAGTTGGTAAAAAAATCTAATGAAGATGGATATAGTGTTGGATCAAGAGGCTCCGTTGGTTCATCTTTTATTGCTAGTTTAGCTGGAATTTCCGAGGTAAACCCTCTTCCACCTCATTATAGATGTCCTAAATGTAAATACACTAAATTTATTGATGATGGTAGCGTTGGCTCTGGATATGATTTAGAGGATGCTAATTGTCCTAATTGTGGGACTAAGCTGTTAGGTGATGGCCACGATATACCATTTGAAACATTTTTAGGATTTGCCGGAGATAAAGTCCCTGATATTGATCTTAACTTTAGCGGAGAATATCAAAATAGAATTCAAAAATATACAGAAGAATTACTAGGAGAGGGTTATGTATTTAGAGCAGGTACAATTAGTACCATAGCCGATCGTAATGCTTTTGGTTTTGTAAAAAAATATTGTGAAGGCAGAGGAATAAATGTAAGTAAAGCAGAAGAAAGACGTCTAATTCAGGGATGTATAGGTATTAAACGTACAACAGGTCAACACCCAGGTGGTATGATTGTAATTCCAAGAAGATTTGAAATTTATGATTTTACTCCAGTACAGCATCCTGCCGATGATAAGTCAGCAAATATAATAACGACGCATTTTGATTTTCACTCTTTACATGATACAATATTAAAACTCGATAACTTAGGTCATGATTGTCCGACTATGTTTAAACATTTTGAAGATATGACTAATATTAATATGTCTGATATTCCGATGAACGATAAAAGAGTTATGAATCTTTTTACAGATGTTAAAGAATTAGGAATTACTAAAGAAGATATTGATTGTGAAACAGGAACATTAGGTTTACCAGAAATGGGTACAGAATTTGTACGATCTATGCTTGTTGAAACAAAGCCTAAAGGCTTTTCAGATTTACTTCAAATTTCCGGACTTTCTCATGGTACTAATGTATGGTTAGGAAATGCACAAGAACTAATTAAAGACGATATTTGTACTATTTCAGATGTTGTTGGAACACGTGATAGTATTATGGTTTATTTAATGCATAAAGGCGTACCGGATAGTATTGCTTTTAAAATAATGGAAGATGTACGTAAAGGTAAAGGTTTAAAACCTGAATATGAAGAAGAAATGAAAAAATATAATGTACCTGAATGGTATATGACTTCATGTAAAAAAATCAAGTATATGTTCCCAAAAGCCCATGCTGCAGCGTATGTAACATCAGCAATTAGATTAGGCTGGTTTAAACTTTATTATCCTTTAGCTTTTTATTGTGTTGTTTTTACAGTTCGCCCAGATGGATTTGATGCCGAACTTGTTGAAAAGGGAAGTGGTGTAATAACTAATGCAATAAAGCAGATTGAATATAAAGGGAAAGATATTACGCAAAAAGATAAAAGTACTCTTACAATTCTTCAAATAGTTAGAGAAGCTTTAGCAAGAGGTGTTGAATTTCTACCAGTAGACCTTCAAAAATCAGATGCTAATATATTTAAAATAGAAGACGATAAAATAAGACTTCCTTTTTCTTCCTTCGCAGGCATTGGAGAAAACGCTGCTATTGCAATTGTAGAAGCTAGAGATAAGGGTGGATATGCTTCAGTAGAAGAATTTAGAGAAATGTCTGGCATTACAAAACCCGTACTTGATGTTTTAGATAAAAATGGAGTTTTCGGTTCGATGGATAAAAGTAGTCAGATGTCATTGTTTTAAATAAAAAATCTGTAACAATATTAGTTACAGATTTTTTTGTATTTATTTGGTAAATGTATCATTTAAATTAGGCGAGTTATTTATTCTGTTTGAAAGAGTATTAAATTCAAAAAAATTAACAAATTTAATCGAATAAATATCACAAACCGTATATACACCATTTAAATTATCATATAAAGTCACATAACTAATACCTACACTGAAAAGCACACCTTCTTTTCTTACTAACGCTGAAGTTCCAATTAAAAATTCTATTGATGCATAATTACCTATATTCTTAATTAAAATAGATTGCATTGTTCCTTCATAAATTTCTTCGTCGCCAGCATCGTTACTTCCTGCCATGGCTTTTATAGAACGACTATTAATTTCACTATTTACAGAATCTAAATTGAACATAATTAATCTTTCCTTTCAAAATATATTTAAGTATCTAAATATGCCGGAGTAGGATCATAAAAACAATTTAGTGATATTCTTACATTGAATTTTCCGACTTTGCTAGGAAATTTTGGCTTACAATTTGAACTG
>JAVVYT010000064.1:0-7512 GCA_036650995.1 Clostridia bacterium
AAACTGATGAAAATAGCATTTTGTTTTTAAATAGATTAATTAAAAAATACGAATTAATACATAAGGGTAGACCAAACGATAAAAAATTTCTGGAAGTATTAAATTATTTAAAAGGTGAGGAATAATATGAGTAATACGAATGATGTTTATAAAATTTTAGATGAGAATTTTCCGTATGATAAAGCTTTTAATTATGACAATTCAGGCATTATTTTTTCATTACCTGATACTGTTAATAAAGCACTTGTAACCCTTGATATAACTAGTGAAGTCATAATGGAAGCAATAAAAGAAAAAGCTAATCTTATAGTATCTCATCACCCTTTATCTTTAGATAAAATAACATCTGTTTCTAGTGACAAAGCTTCTAACAAACTTTTAATTGCACTTATAAAAAATAATATTTGTGCAATATCGGCACATACAAATTTAGATGTTGCAAAAAACGGTGTTAATGATGTTTTAGCGACAAAATTACATATAAAAAAATCAAAAGTTTTTCTTGATGATGAGGGGATAGCACTCGGAAGAGTTGGCGTGTCTGAAGTTACTTCATTAAAAGATTTGTTTACTATAATTAAAAAAGAATTAAATGTTGATGTATTAAAAGTTATTGAGTGTAGAAATGATATTAAAAACATTGCTGTCATAGGTGGCTCTGGGTCGGGATTTATAAGAAATGCCATAAAAGCAGGAGCGGATACGTTAATAACTGCCGATTGTAAACACAGTGCCTTTTTAGAGGCTAAAGAGCTTAATTTTAATTTGATTGATGCAGGACATTATAATACTGAAAAGCCAGTTTTAGATATGCTAATTAAATTATTAAATAACGAATTTAAAACAATAGATTTTATAAAATCAAAAGCTAACAGAGATATTGTAAAATATCTATAAATTTCTTGAAGGGAAACAAATAAAATGGCACTAGACGGCTTGTTTTTGCATGCTATATCAGATGAGCTAAGCTTAAATTTAATAGATGCTAAGGTTGATAAAGTGTATCAGCCTGCTAGTGATGCAATTGTTTTGTCATTTAGAAGTTTTAAAAATAGCTTTAAACTATTAATTTCTGCAAATTCTGCAATTCCAAGATTGCATTTCATTGAAAAACTCAAAGAAAACCCAATGTCACCGCCAATGTTTTGTATGCTACTTAGAAAAAAGTTAATAGGTGCTAGAGTTATTGAAATTACTCAACTAGGGCTAGAAAGAGCTGTTAAAATATCTTTTGAGGGATACGATGATTTTGGTGAGCTTCAAAACCTATACATCTACGTTGAAATAATGGGTAAGCACAGCAATATTATCTTAGTAAATAACGAAAATAAGATTATAGATAGCATAAAAAGAATAGATTTATCAGTTTCAACCGTCAGGCAGATATTACCAAATATGACTTATAAAAATCCGCCTAGTCAAAACAAAATTAATATTTTGGATTTTGATTTTTCGGATAATTTTTTAGATAATGCACAAAGTGAAATTAAAATTTCAAAATATTTACTATCAACTTTCGAAGGATTTTCACCACTAGTTTCAAAGGAAATTGCTTATGTAGTATCTGGTAATATTAATGTGACCTTTGAAGAATTAACCAATCACCAAAAAGACAAACTTATTTTCACTCTTAAAAAAATCAAGATATCGCTTGAAGAGAAACTGTATAAACCAATTATGCTAACTAATGTTTCAACGGATGAGCCAACTGAATTTTATTGCTTTGATGTTATTCAATATGGTACAGTGGTAAAAACTGTTGATTATAAATCGTTTTCAAAATTATTAGAGGATTATTATGATAAAAGAGATACTATTCAAATTCTTAAAAGAAAGCAACAGGAAATTTTAAAGGTGTTAGCTAATGCACACGAAAGGTTAACAAAAAAAATAGCAATTCAAGAAAAAGACATAAAAGATGCAAATGAAAAGGCTATATGTAGAAAATATGGTGATATTTTAATTGCAAATTTATATAAATTACGTCAAGGAATGGAAAGTATAATATTGCAGGATTATGAAGACGAGAACTTGAGTGATGTTGAAATATCGCTAGTAAAAGAATTATCACCTTCTAAAAATGCACAAAAATATTTTAAAATATACAAAAAAAGTTTAACTACAATCGAAGAAAAGGAAAAACAAATTAAGCTTGCAAAAGAAGAGATTAATTATATAGATTCAGTATTTGATACGTTAACAAGGGTAGAAACGGACAAGGAAATTTCGGAAATAAGACAAGAACTTGTAAATGGTAAATATATAAGGGAAAATAAAGTCCCGCAAAAAGCCAAAAAAAGTGCTATTTCAAATTCTATGGAATTTATTTCTTCAGATGGATTTAAAATTTTAGTCGGAAAAAACAATCTTCAAAATGATAATATTACAACTAAAATAGCGGCTAAAACTGATTTATGGTTTCATATTAAAGACTATCACGGCTCACATACGGTTGTTTTATCCGGTAACACTGAAGTTCCTGAACAAACTATTAAACAAGCTGCAATTCTAGCGGCTACTTATTCTAAAGCCAATTCAAATTCAAAAGTTGCAGTAGATTACACAATGATTAAAAACGTTAAAAAACCAAATGGCTCAAAACCTGGAATGGTTATTTATGTTAAGTATCAAACTATTTATGTTTCTTCGGATGAAAAGCTTGCAGAGGCTTTGCGAATAAAATAAACAAATTTTCATTAGCAAATATGTTAAATTTATTCATTATAAGTATTGATTTTTTTGACATTTAGTGAGAAAATATAATATAAATAAAAATAATATAGAAAAAGAAAGGTTTTATCATGTTAAATATTAAAATTGAAAAAACAAAAACTCCAAGAGAAAAACCAGATCAAAGTAATTTAGGCTTTGGCAATTATTTTTCAGATCATATGTTTATTATGGATTATACTGAAGGAAAGGGATGGCACGATGCACGTATAGTACCATACCAGTCTTTAGTTTTAGATCCTGCAGCAACAGTGCTTCATTATAGTCAAGAAGTTTTTGAAGGACTTAAAGCTTATAGAACCGATAAAGGGGATATTCAATTATTCAGACCAGAAGTTAATATCGAGAGAATGAATATTTCTAACGAACGTTTAGGTATTCCTTTATTAAATATTGAAGATGGAGTTCAGGCAATAAAAGCTATTGTTAAAGCTGATATTGATTGGGTACCTTCTGAAAAAGATACATCCTTATACATTCGTCCTTTTATAATAGGAACAGAGGCATTTTTGGGCGTTAGAAGTTCAAAAACATTTCAGTTTATTATAATCTTATCTCCTGTTGGAGCTTATTATCCTGAAGGATTAAATCCTGTAAAAATCTATGTTGAAAATGAGTATGTTCGTTCTGTAAAGGGCGGCGTTGGATTTACTAAAACCGGTGGTAATTATGCTGCATCTATTAAGAGTCAAATGGAAGCTAAAGAAAAGAATTATTCTCAAGTACTTTGGCTTGATGGTGTACATAGAAAATACATTGAAGAAGTTGGAACAATGAATGTTTTCTTTAAAATAGACGGAAAAATTATTACTCCTGCTTTAGAGGGTAGTATTTTATCAGGTGTTACAAGACGTAGTTGTATTGAACTTCTTAGAACTTTTGGATTAGAGGTTGAAGAAAGAAGATTATCAATTGACGAAGTTGTAAAAGCTAATGATGAAGGAAAATTAGAAGAGGCTTTTGGAACAGGCACTGCCGCTGTTATCTCTCCAATTGGTGAGCTTAATTATAGTGGAAAAGTTATGATTATAAACAACGGAGAAATTGGCGAAGTATCTCAAAAGTTATATGATACATTAACAGGTATTCAATGGGGCAAACTAGAAGATACATTCAATTGGACAACAAAAATATAAATTTATTTAAAAAGGAGCGTTTTATTATGGCATTATTTATTGTGGAAACTTCAGCAAGACATATTCATGTTACAAAAGAAGATTTAGAAATACTTTTTGGTAAAGGTCATACTCTTACAAATAAAAAAGATTTATCACAACCTGGTCAATTTGCTTGTGAAGAAAAAGTTACAGTAGTAGGTCCTAGAGGCGAACTTAAAATGTCAATATTAGGTCCTGTACGAAACGCAACTCAAGTAGAAATATCTCTATCAGATGCTAGAACAATTGGTGTTACAGCACCAATACGTGAGTCTGGCGACGTTAAAGATAGTGCTTCTTGTAAACTAGTTGGACCTTGTGGCGAAGTTCAATTAAACGAAGGTGTTATTGTTGCTAAACGTCATATTCATATGACACCAAAAGACGCAAGCGATTTCGGTGTAACAGATAAGCAGGTTGTTGCAGTTAAAATTCCTACCAATGATCGCAGTGTTATATTAGAAAATACTGTTATTAGAGTTAGCGAAAACTTTTCACTTGCTATGCATATTGATACTGATGAGGCAAATGCAGCAGCAGCTTCCGGAAAAATCTATGGTGAGATAGTTAAATAAATTTAAAGGAATAAACCGATTTGAAAAGAGTAGAATTATATACAGATGGCGGTTGTAGCGGAAATCCGGGACCCGGTGGCTACTGTGCAATTCTTATTTATAAGACACATTATAGAGAAGTTTCTGGTGGTGATATCCTTACCACTAACAATCGTATGGAGCTTACGGCTGTAATTGCCGGTCTTGAAGAGTTAAAAGAACCATGTGAGGTTGTTCTTACTTCTGATTCAAAATATGTTTTAGACCCTTTGCGAAAAGGTTGGTTAGAGAAATGGGAAAAAAACAACTGGGTAAAATCAGATAAAAAACCTGTTTTAAATCTAGCTTTATGGAAAGAATTATTAGAAGAGGTCAGAAAACATAAAATGATATATAAATGGATTAAAGGTCATAGCGGTCATATATATAATGAACGATGTGACGGTATTGCAAGCGATAGAATATATGATGAAATAGATAAAGCCGAAAGAAAAGTCAATAGAATTCCATAATTTTTTTTAGTAAACTATTGTTTTTTTTCTTAAAGTATGCTAAAATGGTATACATTAAAAGATAAAAGGAAATGATTAAGTGAAAGATATAATATATTTTGATAACGCAGCTACAACAAAGCTTGATGATAGAGCCTTTAATAAAATGTTACCATTTTTAAAAGACGAATATGGAAATCCGTCAAGTATTTATAGTATTGCAAATACCGCTAAATCAGCAATTGAGAACGCTAGATTACAAGTGGCAAATGCGATAGGAGCAAATGATACTGAGGTTTATTTTACTTCAGGTGGCAGTGAATCAGACAACTGGGCTATTCTAGGTGTTGCAAATCATTACAATAAAAAAGGAAAGCATATTATCTCTTCTAAGATAGAACATCATGCTGTTTTGCATACATTAGCAAATCTTGAAAAAAAAGGTTTTGAGGTTACTTATCTTGATGTTGATAGTAAAGGATTTATAAGTCTAGATGCTTTAAAAAGTGCTATTAGAGAAGATACTATTTTGATTAGTATTATGTATGCTAATAATGAAATAGGCACGATCGAGCCGATACGTGAGATTGGTGCAATAGCAAAAGAGCATAACATTATTTTTCATACCGATGCAGTTCAGGCTGTTGGTAATATACCTATTAATGTTAAAGATGATAATATTGATTTAATGAGTATTTCAGGGCATAAACTTTATGGTCCACGTGGTGTGGGAGCTTTATACATTCGTAAAGGAATTGTACTTGAAAATTTAATCTTTGGTGGAGCTCAGGAAAAAGGTAAAAGAGCTGGTACTGAGAATACGGCAGCTATTGTTGGCTTTGGTGAAGCGATTGAAATTGCAACTAAAAACATTGAAGAAAATGCAGCTTTCATTAAAAAATTAAGAGATAAAATTTATAATGGTGTTATAAGCACAATTCCAAATGTTATTGTAAACGGAGATTTAGAGAAGAGATTACCTGGAAATATTAATTTCTCTGTTGAATTTATTGAAGGCGAAAGTTTACTTTTAATGCTTGATTTAAATGGTATTTGTGCATCAAGTGGCTCTGCTTGTACTTCGGGGTCTTTAGATCCTTCTCATGTATTGTTAGCTTTAGGGTTAAAACATGAAATTGCACACGGTTCACTTAGAATAACATTAGGGCATAATAATACAGAAAAAGAAGTAGACTATTTTTTAAATCTATTACCAGAAATAGTACAAAGGCTTAGAGATATGTCACCTCTTTATAATAAAAGGAAGGATGATTAAAATGTATACAGCAAAAGTTATGGAGCATTTTTCAAATCCAAGGAATGTTGGCGAAATTGAAAATGCTAATGCAGTTGGAACTGTTGGAAATGCTAGATGTGGCGATATTATGAAAATTTATATGCTTATAGAAGATGAAATTATTAAAGATATCAAATTTAAAACATTTGGTTGTGGAGCTGCTGTTGCAACATCATCTATGGCAACAGAGCTTATTAAAGGAAAAACTATTAAAGAAGCACTAACGCTTACAAATTCAGCGGTTGCAGAGGCTCTTGATGGTTTACCTCCTGCTAAAATGCATTGTTCTGTACTTGCAGAAGAGGCTATAAAAGCGGCAATTTCAGATTATTACACAAGGCAGGGAATAGATCCAAAACCAATTGTTGGTTGCGATGGAAAATGCGAAAAATGCGGATGTGAACAATAATACAAAGAGGAAGATAATGATCAAAAAAGTATTAGTTGGTATTAGTGGCGGTGTAGATAGTGCTGTAACGGCATTTTTATTAAAACAGCAGGGATATGATGTCACTGCTGCTTTCCTATATATGAATGAGCTTTCTAATACTGCTCTAGAAGATGCAAAAGAGGTTGCGAAAGATTTAGAGATAAATTTTGTAGTTATAGATGCCACTGAGAAGTTTAAAGAGATTATTATTTCTAATTTTGTATCAACGTATTTAAAAGGGAACACTCCAAATCCTTGTATTATTTGCAATCCAAATATCAAATTTAAGTACCTTTATGATTATTTAATACAAAATAATTTTGATTATATTGCAACAGGTCACTATTCAAAAGTTAATTGTGAAAACAATAGATTTTTCATTGAAAAACTGGAAGATAAAAAGGACCAATCTTATATGCTTTATAGGTTGACTCAATCACAACTTTCTAAATTAATGTTGCCTTTGGGAAATTATAAAAAAGAAGAAGTAAGAAATATTGCAAAAAACAATAATATTAAAGTGTTTAGTAAAGCAGATAGTCAAGATAATTGCTTTTTTAATGGTAAATATACAGATTATCTTATTAATAAATGCAATGTTATTGTAAAACCGGGAGATTTTGTTTTAGAAGAAACAAATGAAAAAATTGGAACGCATAAAGGGATTATTTATTATACCGTAGGACAAAGAAAAGGTCTTGGAGTTAGCTATCGAGCACCTTTATTTGTAAAAAAAATCGACCAAAAAACAAATACTGTTTTCTTATCGACAGATTTTAAAAAGAATTCTGATATTATTGAACTTTATGATGTTGTTTATCAAAAGCAAGAAAAATTTATGGATAATCAAGAA
>JAVVYT010000065.1:0-7465 GCA_036650995.1 Clostridia bacterium
GCAAACGCATTTTTCTACTTTGCTAAAAACATTTTTCACTAACATCTAAAACCCTTTTTCTACCTTGCTAAAAACATTTTTCACTAACATCTAAAACCCTTTTTCTACCTTGCTAAAAGCATATTAGAAAGAGCTGAGTCCTCAAAAAAAGTATTTGCATTATAAAGAAAAAGTACCTCAGTTAATTTTTCTTCCTTGATAAGCTCCTCTAAATCACCATAAAAATACCTAGGGTCTATAACCACAATTTCCCTAAAGTATGGCGCTAGAAATGGGATAAACGCATTGGCATACGAGTCTTTAATCACTAGTAGCTTTCTATTTTCCTTTGTCGGGGTGGTGATTTTAATCTGTGGGTGGTTGCCATTTAAAAAGACTGTGTATTTATCTTTTCTATCGAGGTTTACACTCTCGTAAAAAGTCGCTGTTTTTCTCTGCTCATCGAGGTAGTTTATAACCGATTTAGGAGAATTTTCCTCTGCAAAAAACACCGTTATGCTGTCGCTTACATTCTGCCTAAACCCACTTTTAGAAGAAAGTGTGCCTTTAAAATCGTTTGCTACTACCTTTTTTTCATAGTTTATATTAGCCGAAATCCCCATTGTTTTAGCCGCCTCTAAAAACGCAAGATATGCCCCCTCGCTTGTCCAGTGGTGGTCGGTTTTGTAGAATAGATTTTCGCTTTTATTTTCATTAAATGTTTTTGTAACGTCGATATTTTGTATTCCAAAACTTTTAGTTTGACTATAAAAATCCTCAATATATTTGTTTTGATCCACCGCTTGTGCGTTATTCGGTAGATACTCTTTTAAAATATTCTCGCTGTTTGGCACTATCATCATATACTGTTTTAAATCCGTATGACTTTTTGAAAACTCTGAAATAGCCTGCTTTCTTCTCTCGTTTTCCTTTTCACTCGGTACTTTAAACTGCTCTAGTAAATAGTCGTGCTTTCCTAAATATACACCGCTAGACTCCCTTTTCCCTGTTAAAACATCAAAGGTAGTTTTAGTAGTTACAAAGAAATTTCTAAACGGAAACT
The DNA here is from genome assembly GCA_036650995.1 of Clostridia bacterium. Classification (GTDB taxonomy): domain Bacteria; phylum Bacillota; class Clostridia; order Oscillospirales; family SIG519; genus JAVVYT01. The sequence continues at coordinate 1,043 of JAVVYT010000065.1, forward strand.
GGTCATTTGCATAGCTTTCAGCCTCGCTTTCAAACCTACCACTAAGCGCTTTATCCACCGAAAAAGTAGGGACTGTTTGCAAATTCCTGTTTTCCTCTTCAGAAAAAGCTTTGTCTTTTATTAAAACACTAGCTATTACAAGGCTCAGCAAAATAATTACAAACACTATCCCTGTAAAGAAAATAAATACACTTAAATTATTGCCCTTTTTCTTGTCTTTCACTAAGTAACTCCTTTTTTAAAATTCAAATCTAAAATCTATCCTAACCCCTCATTGCCCTATTAAATCTCAAGCTTTTCTAATAGCCAAGCCATTTTTCTTTTTTTAAAATCCACCTTTATATAGTAGCTAAAAAATGCTCCTTTTTTAAAATTAAAATCTAAAATACAAAAACGGATTATAGGTATCAAACACCAAAAACGAAATGCAAAGGATAAAAATCACGATGTTTATCACAATCGGAATAGTCGGCGAACGTTTTGCAATATTTAGGTAGCACTTATAACTCCCCGCCCTCGAGCAGATTATGCAGGCTACTATCATTATTATATAACTTTGCAGATAGTATATAGCAGTATTGTCGATAAAGCCAGCTCCGCCAAAGCCAAACATCACCTTTAAAACTTCAATAGCACCGCTTAAATTCTCACTACTGAAAAATACCCAGCCTATCATCACTATCAAAAACGTGTAACTTTGCGAGATGAAGTGCGGCATCTTTTCAATAAACCTTTGCAAAAAGTACTTCTCTATTATAAGGATAACTCCGTAATAAAGTCCCCAAACAACAAAATTCCAGCTAGCTCCGTGCCAAAGTCCTGTTAATGTCCACACAATAAGTAGGTTTCTAATGTGCTTTAAAACCGTTACACGACTACCCCCAAGCGGAATATATACATACTCTTTAAACCAGCTACTAAGCGAAATGTGCCACCTTCGCCAAAAATCACTTACGCTAATCGACTGATATGGATAGTTAAAATTCTGCATAAATTCAAAGCCAAACATCTTGCCAAGTCCTATCGCCATATCCGAATATCCGCTAAAATCAAAGTAAATCTGAAAGGTAAAAGCTAGTATTCCAAGCCACGCCATAACCACCGATAATTCACCTATTGGAGTAGTTTTCATCGTTTCAAAAAGCATACCTATATTATTTGCAAGTAATACCTTTTTAGCCAATCCTTTTATAAAATACTCTGCCCCTACACTAAATTTTTTAAAGGTGATAGTCCTAGCCTTTAGCTGTTTTTCAATATCAACATACCTAACTATCGGCCCTGCTATTAGCTGTGGGAACATCGTAACGAAAAGTCCAAAGTTTAAAACATTTTTTTGAACATTAACTTTTTTCTTGTAAACATCTATTATATACGATAACGTTTGAAAGGTGTAAAAGGATATCCCGATCGGTAGCGGTAGCTTTTTGTAGGTGAGCGAAAGGTGAAGCCCTGAGTTTATACTCTCTACTAAAAATCCGTAATACTTGAAAAAACCTAAGATAAATAGGTTTACAACTATCGCAAAAATCAGTGCGTTTCTTGCCGATTTTGGCTTTTCACTTTTAGCGTTTATGTCAAGTCCCATTGTGTAGTTAAACAAAACGCTAAACACCATTAGAATAACGTAAATAGGCTCCCCCCACGCATAGAAAAAAATACTTGCAATTAAAAGCATCACATTTTTAATAGCTTTCGGAGAGATATAATAGATAATTAATACAATCGGTAAGAAAATAAAGAGAAAAAATATACTGCTAAAAATCATTTTAATCTAGCGTTTTCAAAAGAGTTTATTTGATTTCTTTTAAAAATATTTCCTTCCATTTTTCTATATCCTTTGAAACTCCAAAAAATACGTAGTTGCCTTTTGTTAAAATTATGCTCTTTGAAAGTAGCTCTGTCTGCTCTGCTCCATACCCTGCGAAGTTTGATAACTGCTGACTTTTACGACGATTTACGCTGTCCTCTACCGCCTTTAACTGCTCCTCTTTGAAAACCTTTATAATAAAAAGCTCATCTACATTCATAAGCTCACTCGAATATCTAAGATAGCTTACCTCATAGTCGCTCTCGTCTAGTGCGTATAACTTTAAAAGCATCTTGCGGTCACTTTTTTTAAGCTCTTTAACACTCTCTTGCTCACTAAAAACTGCGTCAAACTCCTCATAGCTTACATCTTTATAATTTCCGCTACTGCAAAGCACCACTAGAAAAGCCACTAGAAAGCCGATTAAAAATACCTTCGCAACTTTAATCTTCATCTAAAGTCCTGCTTTCTGTGCCATAAACGAAAGCCATTTTTTGTAGTATGGCGTTAATGGGTGAATTCCGTCTTGACTGTACATATTGCTTTTCCCCTCGATTATAAAACTGCCATCGATATATATCGCCCCTGTTTCAGTGCAAAGGCTACTAAGCGCATTGTTGTACGCTGTGCGGTTTTTGAAAAGTGGCTTTTTCGCTATTGCCGACGGTGTAAATGGTATTATTGCATTAACGTAAATGGTGGCACTCGGAAGCCCTTTTTGTAGCTTTTCTACATTCTTTTTATACACGTCTTTAAACATCGAAATGTTATTCTCAAAAAGCAATAAATCATTTATCCCAAACGCTAAAAATACAGTTTTTGGATTTAAGTTAATTACCTTGTTTATTAAATTATCAGTAGTTTTTGACGTAACACCAATCTGCGACACTACAACATCACTGCCTAGTAGCTCACTTTCTACTAACCCCTCAACTAGCGAATCCCCAACTATACAGCTGTTTTTAAACTTTGCTTTAAGCTCACTCGTTTCAGGATTTTCATTCTCTAAACTTTCACTGGTAACACTTGAAGTCGGCTCTTTTTTAATAGGCTTTGCCTGCTCTTTTTCTATCTGCTCTATCTGCTTTTCAATCTCTGAAACCTTTGAAGTGGCTAGGGTATCGAGTGCCGATTTTCCCTCTTTTATTGACGTTTCTATCTTGTCATTTTCCCTAATGCTCTGCACCGATAAAAACACTACCACCCCGAGAATGACGGCGACTACTATTGCTATTAGTACTTTTATCCCAACAAATACAGTATTTCTGCTCTTCATAATCTGCCCCCTCCTCTTTTATCTAAAATTCTTTTTCTCTAAAAAATTTCTTTACCATATAAGCTTACTTATAAAAAATCTATTTGCCAAAAAATTTCTTTACCATATAAATATGTTCTCTGAAAAAAGTATACTCTCTATTATAAGTTTACTTAATAATAAAATTTGCTTGCCAAAAAGCATTTTCTTTTAAAACGCCTACTTTTTTAAAAAAACCCTTATCTAAAAGTATTACATAGATAACCCTGTTTGTCAATATATCTATACTGTTTTTAGCTGTATTTTACTATCTAAACAAAGGCTTTTAACTAAGGCTCCTAAAAGGCTTTGTTTTCAGTATTAAAATATCCATTTCTCTTAAAGAAATTCTCGCATTTAAGTTGACAACTCAACCTCATTATGGTAAAATTTGTAGAATAAGGATAATAAAAGGGGTGTTTATTATTATAGAGCAAGACGAGATAGACTGGGATTTAATGCCTATTGTGCTATCAAAAAGTTTAAAGATAATGAATCAAAAAGCGACAAAAGCATTAAAGCCATATGGCTTATCATCAGCGCATGCAATGTTTTTAGTAGTCCTCTCTAAAAATAATGGTCTTACATTAAGGGAACTTTCAGATATTTTAGCGGTAGACAAAGCGCAAACCACGAGGATAATCTCGGACCTTAAAAAAAAGGGATACACCTGCACTGATAAAGAGAACGACTGCTGTCGAAACTATAAAATCTTCCTCACCGAAAAGGGCAAAAAAGCCGCCGCTGACATTACAATAGCGCTTAGTGTTTTTCGCACAAACGTAATGACACCGTGCATTGAGGGTAAGGAAAGAGAGATTTTTTTAACCACCGTTTCAAAAATCGTAAACCATATAAAAACAACCGATAATATTTTAGCTACTTCAAAAGAAAAGGGAGAAATCAAATGAAAATAGGATTAGATATAGGCTCCACTACCATAAAATGTGTTGTTTTAGACGATGATGGAAAGATTTTATATAAATCATATGAACGTCATATGTCTTGTATTACAGCCAAAGCCGCCGCACTATTGCAAAAAATCAAAAACGACTATAATAGCGAAACCAATATTCAGCTTGCAATATCAGGCTCAGCTGGCCTTGGGCTTGCTACCGACCTTGATATTGACTTTGTTCAAGAAGTATACGCAACTCAGCTCAGCACTAAAAAGCTAAACCCAAACACTGACGTTGTAATCGAGCTTGGCGGTGAGGACGCTAAAATCCTGTTCTTATCTAATGGACTAGAAGTGCGTATGAATGGCTCTTGTGCCGGTGGTACTGGTGCTTTCATCGACCAAATGGCGTCACTTCTTAACATCTCGGTAGACGAGCTTAATACAAAAGCTAAAGAGCATAACCAAATTTATACAATAGCCTCTCGTTGCGGTGTTTTTGCAAAATCCGATATTCAGCCACTTTTAAATCAGGGTGCTCCGCAAAACGATATCTGCGCTAGTATCTTCTATGCAGTTGTAAACCAAACAATCGGCGGATTAGCTCAGGGAAGAGAAATTGCTGGCAACATCTTGTATCTTGGTGGCTCACTTACTTTTTTCTCTGAACTTCGAAATGCCTTCGACAACACTTTAAAACTTGTTGGCACCTGCCCCGAAAATTCCCTTTACTATGTAGCTCTTGGCGCTGCCTATTCGATTACCGAAAAATCCGCAAAAATCGATATAGATAAGCTTATAAATAAAATCACAAACTACACCCCAAAAGGTGGCGAAACCTCTATTACTCCGCTCTTTCAAGATGAAAAAGAGTATCTAGAGTTTAAAAATCGTCACGCTAAGAGTGTTGTTGAAACAGTCACACTAGACCCCAAAGCTCAAAACGTCTTTTTAGGAATAGATGCCGGCTCTACCACTATAAAAGCTGTTGTTATTGACGAGTTTGAAAATATAATAATGTCCACCTATAAGCCAAATAAGGGAAATCCCATTCCGCTTATTAAAAACTTTTTAGAAGAGCTGTACTCTAAATATGAAAATATCAACATCATTTCAAGTGCTGTAACTGGTTATGGTGAGGATATCATCAAAAATGCTTTCGGTGTTGACTTTGGCATAGTAGAAACTATCGCCCATTTTACCGGTGCTAAAAAGTTTATGCCCCTTGTAGATTTCATAATAGATATCGGCGGTCAGGATATTAAATGTTTTAAAATCCGTAATGATACTATCGATAATATCTTTTTAAACGAAGCCTGCTCTTCAGGCTGTGGCTCATTTCTTCAAACTTTCGCTAGTGCTATCGGCTATGATGTGGACGCATTCGGCAAACTTGGGCTTTTTGCTCCTCACCCTGTTGATTTAGGCTCTCGCTGTACTGTTTTTATGAACTCTTCAATAAAGCAAGCCCAAAAAGACGGTGCAACTGTTGAAAATATCGCTGCCGGGCTTTCGATAAGTGTTGTTAAAAACGCACTGTATAAAGTAATCCGCACAGTGTCTGGGGATATGCTAGGTCAAAACATCGTCGTTCAAGGTGGCACATTTAATAGTGATAGCGTTTTGCGTGCCTTTGAAAAAGAGATAGGTAAAAACGTTGTTCGCCCTAATATTTCAGGTCTTATGGGTGCTTATGGTGCCGCTCTTTATTCCAAAAAAATGGCAAAGGATAAGAGTAGTATCATCACAAAAGACGAACTTAAAGTTTTCACTCACACTGTTAAAACCACCAACTGTAACCTTTGTACAAACCATTGTCTGCTTACTGTAAATACATTTTCAGGCGGTAAAAAGTTTATCGGTGGTAATCGTTGCGACCGCCCGACTACTAATAAAAAGCAGGATAATTCCCTTAATATTTACGAGTATAAACGAAATCTACTTTTAGACTATAAAGCAGTACCCGGCGTGCGTGGTAAAATCGGTTTACCGCTTGCCCTTAATATGTATGAAATGCTCCCTTTCTGGCACGCATTTTTTACAAGCCTTGGTTTTGAAGTTGTAACTTCACCTGTTTCAACAAGAGCGCTTTACCTTTCAGGTCAGCATACAATCCCTTCTGATACTGTTTGTTTCCCGGCAAAACTTATGCACGGGCATATAGAAGCGCTAATTTCAATGGGCATTTCTAATATCTTTTACCCGTGTATGACTTATAACTTTGATGAGCATGTGTCGGATAACCATTATAATTGCCCTGTTGTGGCGTACTACCCTGAAGTTTTAAAAGCAAATGTAGATAAGCTATCTAGTGTAAACTTTATCTATGACTATATAGGTATCCACCGCAAAGGTGACTTCACCCTTAAAATTTACGATATCCTCTCAAAACACTTTGACGGGATAAAAAGAGCGGAAATC
>JAVVYT010000066.1:0-1401 GCA_036650995.1 Clostridia bacterium
TTTGTTTCGGTACCTTTAGTCGCTGTTGCTTTTACGATATAGTATAGAGCATACACTCCCTCATTTGCGGTATTAAACTTTAGCTTTTTAGTAGCGGTATCTAAGCTTGCATTAAATCTATCGACTGAGTTTGTATATGTTTTTGGGTTTCCTGCTGAGTCTGTTATGGTGATAGAATAGTCTGATACTGCATAGCCATTATCGGTAAACTTTGTACCCCTTGAAAACGCATCATTTACCTTTATATCAAATAAGTAATCGGTATTTATATCATTATTTAAAAACTCATCATTTGTAGTTTTTGGATTTACGAAAATAGAGGGGACTTCAAAAAAGCCTTTTGACATATCCGGAACATCAGCTAGTCTAAAATCAAACCAAGCCTCATCATTTGAAAATCTTGCACCATAACTATTATCTTTTCGCTTTATAACAAAAGGTACATCCGTTACTTTTTGTGCAATATCTATTCTAACGTTTTCTCTTACAATAGTAGTAGTGCCATCGGGGTTTTCGGTAAATTTAGTATTAACATCTGCATTAATATCGGCTTTTGATTTATCGCTAAGGGCAAAATCTTTTGGAATAATATCGGTTACAGTACCTATTACTATTAGATTTATTCCTGCTACATTAAAAGTTAGTATCTCTGAAGAGTTTTGAAGTGCGTCATATGTAACATTTGATTTATGAGAAATATTTACACCATTAGCGGAGGTCATTGTATCTCTGCCTAAATTTCGCACAGTAAATTCCCACGAAACGACAACTTCGCTACCGACTGCCATATCGCCTATCGGCACATCAAGCTTTACTTTTTTGGGGTCATTCGTGTTTGGTTTTACAGCTGTTATCGTATTATTTACATATACAAAACCTGGTATATTAGTATATTCATAAAAAGGTGATAAAAGCTCATGGAGGGTAACATTCGTCGCTACTGCTGAGCCTGTATTTCTGAGTGTTACAGCCATTTTTAGAATATCATCGCCACGAATGTTGTTTATATCCACTGCCTCACCAGTTCGCTTTGTAAGGTTTTGGGTAATGCTTACATACGGTGTATTCGCCGGAACTGTCGGATTTTGCTTTAAAGTATCCCAAATGAGCCACTCTGGGGGGTTATCTAGGCGGATATTATTAGTATACATACCAACTTTGCCTAAAACATTTAAGTTGACTTCATAAAACTGATTTTTATTACCATTTGCATCTGTTTCGATATATTCGGGTTTTTGACCTGTAACCTCTTTTGCGGTTTTAGATAAAAAGACGTCTATTATATACATCTGCGGTACAGCTGATGCTACTTTTTTCATTTCGGATAATGACATTTCTTCTTTTAAAGGGTTATCCTGATCACGAAAATCAACAGTTGCTTGGTTTTTGATATATTTACCC
>JAVVYT010000066.1:1411-7437 GCA_036650995.1 Clostridia bacterium
GTATTTCTTATTTCTGTTAATGCCTTTAAATCAAAGGTGATATCTATTGTATCCCCTATTTGAACAGGCTTTCCATTATCCATTTCATTATTTTCAGCTCGTTCTTTAACTCCCCTAATAGTTGGCAAATCGACTGTTAAAACACCGCTCACTACATCATAATTTATTTTAGATGCTGATGTTATATCGGTATTTTTAGTGGTATTCATTACTTTTACATTGCCGATATAATCGACATAGTCGGTAAACGGAGAAAGTTTATCGGTGACTTTTATGCTAGTGGCATTCATCGCTCCAAAATTTGAAACCTCTATCTTGGCACCTATAATTGAGTTTGGTAACACTGCTCTACTTCTGCCTGAAAATGTTTTTTCAACTCCAAGTGACGAGCCGGACATAAAATATACACCATCTAAGTAGTTTCCATAAGACTGATTTTTAGTTGTAGTAGACTCGTAAGCATATTCAGTTAATACCTGATTTTTTGGAACTGTATAGCTACCAAAATATCTTTTCCAGCCAAACGTCGTATCCCAGTAGCCTATTACCGACTCTTTAAAGGTAGCATTATTTATCGACCCCTGCACATACCCTGCAAGTTTTAAAGCGGAAAGCTCTGCTTGTGTATCTCTTGTATTAACGCCAGTGGTTGGCTCTGTGGCTGTTGTGCTATCCCATTTATTACCATTTATATCAGTCTTTGGAACTTTAAAGTATGAAACTCCGGTATTTTTTACAGTATCCCATACATCAAATAGATAGCCATAATGGACAACGTTTTTCTTTGCCACTGCGTCGTATATCAAAAACTGTTGCCATCCATAATTAATGCCACGTTTAATTTGAGCCGTATCATCTGCTAAGCTCTGCTGTGTTGACCTTCTAAGACTCCAACACGGACGAACACGCATTGTTCCATTTTCATCAAAATTATTTGCATTTTCATTTAGTGGATATCCGTCTGTACCGAATTCATCTCTTTTTGTTTTGCCGGACAGATAAAAGTTCATTTTATTAATATTAAGAGTTGTAGTAGTATCGGTAGCATCGCCGGTTTCGGAATAAATATCAATTCCATCAGCAGCATTATACCTTAATTGTTGCTGTGAGGCGGTGTTTCTACGAACAGAATGATAAAAACCATAATAAAGAGTTTCTCCCGGAATTGAGGCTATCTCTTGATAAAGTGTTCCCGGTATATTTGCGTTAAGCTCGGCATAGATTGCGGTATTATCATTTTTGCCTTTATAATCGGTCATTGCAAAGCCACTATTTAGCATCTTACCTGCCATTTGATATTCTATTTGATAAGCTCTTTGCTTTGATACTGTGTAGCCTTTAGGTGGTCTTGTTTTCCAGCCGAAACTACCATCTTTTCTATTTGCATCAGAAGCATTTGACATAGCAAAGCCGTTTGATACAGCAGTGTGATCATAAACAGTAAGGTCACCATTTACGATATTTACAAGCTCTTTTCTTTCAGGGACAACAGATGGGCTTAGCCAGTCGGTGCGGTCTACTTGGTCGGGGGCAACGTCTGCGGCTAAAGCTGTAAAGCCTGGTAAAAACTGATAAATGAGCATTAGAAAAACAAGTACTACCGAAATACTACTTTTATATAAATTAATTTTTCTAAAACTTGCCATTAGTTGTTTTCACCCCATTAACTTTTATCTAAATACTATATTGATTAAATTTTAAATAAATAACTATAATTTTGAAAAAATCATTTTTCTAAAAATTATGTGTTTTAAACTTGGCTTATAAAATATCAGTTGGTTTAATAAACTATGTATTTTTCAAATGTCATAAAAATATTTTTAAAATATCACTTTAAAATAAATCCATTAATTTATATACTAGCATATTTTTATTTGATTTTCAACAAAAAATACACGAAAAGAGAAGTTTTTACTAAAAAATACCTTTGCTTTTTGTTTACTTTGCTTAAACGTTAGCGTACTGGTTTATACGCAAAAATTTGTTTTTCAAAACTTTAAGTAAACTTAAAAAGCTTACATTACTGTAAGCCAATTTTGCTATAAAATCACTTTGATTATAAATTATTTTTTAAAACTGCTTTTAGAAATTGCTTTTTGTTTTAATTGCTTTGTTTTAAATTGCTTTGTTTTAAATTGCTTTTTAGAATTTGCTTTTATTTTAAATTGCTTTTAAAATTATTTTTTAAAAATTTACTTTTATTTTAGATTTATTATTAACAGTTATATAATTAATTGCTTTGTTAAAAATTAATAGAATAAAATAAAATTAAACACCGATAAGGGTTATAAAGAGGAAAATCCTAGAAACTATGCCTTTAGATTTAATATAGATATTTTTCTTATTACAGTCATATTTTTTAACATAGGCACGGCATTTTTTTAGCGACTCAAAAAGTGAAAACTGCTTAGATCTCACCATTCTAAAAGAGGTACCTATCATAATATGGTAAAGGCAGAGAAAATCGAGTTCTTTTTTAAAGGTTACATCAAGGTTATTTTTTTGATATGTCTTAAAAATATCGTCATAAACTTCAAACATATCACAAACACGACTTTTTTTAGAGGTCATAGTGGAATTATTTCTTACAAGGTATTTATACAGCTTTTCATTTACCATTGAAATATTAGGGTTTGTAGCTAATATTTGCTGACAAAAGAGAAGGTCCTCATAGATAAAGCCTTTTTTAAAGGTGATATTATTATTAAGCAAAACTTCTTTTTTGATAAGCTTTGCAAAAGGGGCGGCAGTTAAGTAGCAGATTATTTCAGGGTTTGATTTAATAGTAGTAACGCCTTTAAAACTAATAGAAATATCATACTTATAAATTCGCTCTAAAGCGCTTGTTTTTCCCTCTACAATGCGGTCTATATCGCAAAACGCAAGGTCGCTATTATCTTTTTTCATACTATCATACAGCTTTTGCATCATAGTTTTATCTAGCGAGTCATCGCTATCTACAAAGCTTATAAAGTCGCCTTTTGCCATTTGTATTCCAACATTTCTAGCGTTAGACTGACCCTCATTTTCGATGGTGATAACGTTTAGTTTATCTTTATATTTACCCTTATATTTTGCTAGAATTTCACCACTTGAATCGGTCGAGCCATCGTTTATACAAACTATTTCAATATCCTTATAGGTTTGAGATAATATGCTATCAAGGCATTTTTCAAGATATGACTCTGCATTAAAAACAGGTATTACAATACTTATTATTTTATTCATAATATATCTCCGCTATTTCAGCAAAATTCATTTCAAAACGAATTTATTTATTTTTTCTTTTAATATTTTTATGATACACTAAAAGCCTTATTTTGTAAAGCAAAAAAGCAAGATTTAATAAAATCTTACTTTTCTTTTTTGTTATATAAAGTTATCTATTATTTTTAAGAGAGATTGCTTTTTTAACAGTTGAAACGATATTTTCAGGGGTAAGTCCGTATGCTGATAAGACTTCAGGTACTTTTCCTGATCTTCCGAATTTATCCATTACAGCGACTGGTAATACAGGAACAGGTTTATTTTCAACAACTACTCCTGATACTATGCTAAACAAGCCACCATATATTGTATGCTCTTCAACAGTTACGATACAGCCCGTTTCAGTAGCGGCTTTTATGATAGCATCTTTATCGATAGGTTTTATAGAGTACATATCAATAACACGGGCTTTTATTCCCTCTTGCTCTAATATTTTTACAGCTTTTAAAGTTTCGTGAACCATAAGTCCAGTGGCTATTATGGTAACATCGGTGCCTTCGTTTATTGTAGTGGATTTGCCGATAATATCTAAATCGCAAAATCTATCATAGATTTCCGGTACAGTAAGTCTACCAAGGCGAACGTACACAGGACCGTCATATTCAATTGCGGCTTTGATACAGCTACGAGTAGAGCCTGCGTCACACGGACACAAAACAAGCATATTAGGGATAGTAGCCATTAACGCTAAATCCTCGTTACACTGATGAGTAGCGCCATCTTCACCAACTGAAAGACCTGCGTGAGATGCGCATATTTTAACATTTTGACGAGGGTATGCGATACCATTTCTCACCTGCTCATATGCTCTGCCTGCTGCAAACATTGCAAAAGACGAGGCAAAGACTATTTTACCAGTTGAGGCGATACCTGCGGCAACGTCCATCATATTTCCCTCTGCTATGCCACAATTTATAAATCTATCGGGGTACACCTGACGAAAGGTGTCTGTTTTGGTGGATTTAGAAAGGTCGGCATCTAAGACGATAAAGTCATTATCTGCGCCAAACTCAACTAGTGCCTCACCATAGGCATCTCTTGTTGCTATATTTGCCATTATTTTGCACCTCCGATTTTGCTCATTATGCTATTTAGCTCTGCTACTGCTTTATTATAAAGTTCTTCTCCAGGGGCATTGCCATGCCAAGCAGCGTTATTTTCCATAAATGAAACGCCCTTGCCTTTAATGGTGTTTGCTATTATCACAGTAGGCTTATTTTTACAATTTCTAGCTTTATTATAAGCATCTTCAATTTCATCAAAGTTATGACCGTCGATACAAATAACGTTCCAGCCAAAGGCTTTAAACTTTTCATCAATAGGGTATGGTGACATTACATCTTTAATATCTCCGTCTATTTGAAGTCCATTATTATCGACTAATGCACAAAGGTTATCTAGTTTATAATGTGATGCAAACATTGCAGCTTCCCAAACAGAGCCTTCGTCTAACTCACCGTCGCCTAGTATAGTATAGGTGCGATAATCTTTATTAAAAAGCTTAGCAGATATTGCCATACCGCAAGCGGCAGAAATGCCCTGCCCTAAAGAGCCGGTTGACATATCGACACCCGGAACACTTTTCATATCGGGGTGACCCTGCAAAATACTATCTATTCCTCTAAATGTTTTTAAAAGAGAAGTGCTGAAAAATCCCTTTAAAGCTAGCACAGCATAAAGTGCCGGTGAAGTATGACCTTTAGAAAGGACAAATCTATCTCTAGACTCCATTTGTGGATTAGAAGGGTCGATATTCATTTCGACATTGTAAAGATATGTTAAAATTTCTGCGATTGAAAGAGAGCCACCCGGGTGACCAGATTTAGCACAGAAAACTTCTTCTAATATAAAGAGCCTTACCTTACATGCTAACAAATTAAGTTCCGCTTTTTTTGCTGGTAGCATAATTTTACCTCTAGTTTCTTTTTATTTTAATAAATAATACCATATTTTGCTATTAACTTCAACATTCTTTTTAATTTTATTTTTATTTTCATTGATAATTTTTTTCACCTCTGTTATAATGTATATATTGTTTGGAAAAGGAGTTAAAATTTTATGAAAAAATTTTTCAGTAGTTTTATCGATAAAATTAAAAATATAAATTTTAAAAAAATAACCGCATTTTTCGGTAGCAAGGGTGTTACTGATTTTGTTATAATTGTTTTAATATTTGTTTTTTGCACAAGTTCGTATTTTTTACTATCTTGGGTTATAGACAACGAAAGAAACAACAACATTCAAAAGGACTTAGAAAAGATTGTGGCTACCGATGAAGATTTAGGCGTTAGCGGTCCTGCGGACGAGCCAGTTGATTTTTACGATCTTAAATTTTCCACCAAAAAAGTTTCCGAGCTTAAAAAGCTTAACAGTGATACTGTTGGTTGGATTCAGATGCGTGGCACTTTTGTAGATTACCCTGTTGTTCAAAGTAAAGACAATGATTTCTACCTACGCCGTGATTTTTACAAGAAAAACAACAGAGCGGGCTGGATTTTCGCTGATAACCGTGACCACTTCAACCCTACCGATAACCATACTATCATTTACGGGCATATGCGTGCAGACAAAAAGATGTTTGGCTCTTTAGCCGACTGTTTAAACAAATCTTGGTACGATGATTATTCTAACCATTATATTTGGCTTAATACATTAACTGAAAATTATATCTATCAAGTTTTCTCAATCTACACCACATCACCTGAAGATAATTACATTCAAAAATTCTTTAATTCAAAAGACGAGTATGGCAATTTTTT
>JAVVYT010000067.1:0-4744 GCA_036650995.1 Clostridia bacterium
CTAAATCAGAAAGCGGCTCTCTATCGCCAATAAATCTAAGTATTCTGCTATCGTTTTTAAAATTCTTAATAGCATCATTCAAATAGTCTACTAAGAGTTTCATAATTGAATCTACTTCATCTTTAGGCCTTTTCCAATTTTCAGTAGAAAAAGCATAAGCTGTAACATATTTTACTCCAATTTTTTCGCAATAATCAACTATCTTTTTAAACGTTTTAGCGCCAGCAATATGTCCAACTTTGCGGGGCATAGCTATTTTTTTTGCCCATCTACCATTACCATCCATAATAAAGGCGATATGATTTGGGATAATAAGGTTAGAAATATCGGTTTTCTGTTGCATATTTTTCTCCTATTTTAAACTGATAATAGCTCTTTTTCTTTCTTTTCAGAAATTTCTGTAATTTTTTTAATGCAATTATCTGTTATAGTTTGTATTTCTTTTTCGTTATCTTTTAAATCATCCTCAGTAATTTCGCTGCTTTTTTTAAGTGCTTTAAAGTCTTCAATTGCATCACGTCTTACGTTTCTTACAGCAATTTTTGTTTCTTCAGCATATTTACGAACATCTTTAGCTAATTCTTTTCTTCTTTCTTCTGTTAAGGAAGGAAACGAAAGTCTTATACATTTACCATCGTTATTAGGATTTACTCCTAAATCAGAAACGCTAATCGCTTTCTCAATAACTTTTAGTGCTGAAATATCCCAAGGTGAAATAAGTAATGTCTTAGGCTCAGGTACAGAAACAGAAGCTAATTGATTTATTGGTGTTAACGCACCATAATAATCTACCATTATTCTATCTAATATTGATGGATTAGCACGTCCTACCCTAATTGTTTGCAATTCTGATTCAAAATTTGCGATAATTTTATTGTTTCTTGTATTATATTTTTCATAATTGTTAGCCATAATATTTTGCTCCTTTTATAATTAATTTATTTTATTAATGTTCCAATTTTTTTGCCTAAAACTGCTCTGTGTATATTATCAGGATCTCTAAGATTAAAAACTAATATTGGCATATTTGTATCTTTGCAAAGAGCGGCAGCTGTCATATCAATTACTTCTAGATTTTTATTTATTACTTCAGAGAAACTAATTTCATCATATTTAACTGCATCATCATATTTATTTGGATCTTTATTATATACACCATCAGTCATTGTGGCTTTAAAGAAAATATCTGCCTCAATTTCTGCTGCTCTAAGAGCTGATGCTGTGTCGGTAGAGAAAAAAGGATTTCCCGTTCCGCATCCAAAAATAACAACTCTACCTTTTTCTAAATGCCTTACAGCTTTATTTCTAATATAAGGCTCTGCAATTGCCTGCATTGATATTGCTGTTTGAACTCTAACATCAACTTCTAGTGATTCTAACGCATCCGCAACAGCAAGAGCATTCATGGTAGTAGCCAACATTCCAATATGGTCAGCTCGAGTACGATCCATAGCACCACTACTTCTACCTCTCCAAAAGTTTCCGCCTCCAACTACTATCGCTATTTCTATTCCTTCTTGAACGCATTTTTTTATACTTTTACAAATGTCTATAATTGTATCATAATCAAGACCTATTTTATTGTTGCCTGCAAGGGCTTCTCCGCTTAATTTGAGTAATACACGCTTATATCTAGCACTCATACAAGGTTTCATTCCTTTCAACACAAATTTTCTTTATTATACTATAAAATGTTATAAATGTAAATATATGTTGCTGATTAATTTAGATAAAGTTCATAAAGATTTTTTATATTTTATTTTCATTGACTTTTTACGCTTATTTATGTATTATTAACTATTATGACAGTAAAATAATAGAAGAGGTATTAAAAAAATGAATAAAAAATTGAAGTTTTTGACCCGAATGGCAGTTCTATCTGCTATAATTATCATATTAGGCTTTACACCGATAGGATATATACGTTTTATCCCGGGTCTTGAAATAACCTTAATAACTATCCCTGTTGCAATTGGTGCCGCTATATTTGGTCCTATTGCAGGTCTATTTTTAGGTATTGTCTTTGGAATTACAAGTTTCATTCAAGCTTATTCTAATCCAATTTTTGGTGTGCCTATGCTTAGTTATAATGTTTTTCTAGCTGCTGCTGTTTGTATTTTACCTAGAGCTTTAACTGGATTTTTAACAGGTCTTATTGGAAATTGGGTTTCAAAATTAAATAAATTTAAATCGTTAGGATATGGAGCAACTGGTTTTATTTGTTCACTTTTAAACACTTTCCTTTTCTTGGCTCCTATTTATTTAGTGTTTAAGTTTATTATAACAGAAAGTTTAGCTACCCCTCTAATACAGCTTGCTTCTTCTGCAGGAGTGCCTTTAGGTGGGCTTATAACAACAATAGGAATTACAAACGGAGTTCCTGAGGCAGTAGTTACAGCTATTATATGTGCTGCTATTTGTAATATTCTACGTAAAACTATTAAAGATTAGAATATTAACAAAAAAAGAAAGGTAAAATTAAATTATGGGAATTGTAATAGGAATTGACGTTGGAGGAAGTATTACCAAAATTGTTGGTTTATTAGATGATAAAATAATTGGTTTTTTAAAAGTTAAAGCTACTGATGCAATAACTTCTACTTTTGGTGGCTTTGGAAAGTTTATTACTGATAACAAAATAAATATAAAAGATATAAAAGAAATACTCATCACAGGAGTTGGTTCAACCTATATTAAAGACAAAATTTATGATATACCAACATATATGGTCGATGAGTTTACAGCAATTGGATATGGCGGACTTATGCTATCTTCTTTATCTAAAGCTATTATCGTTAGTATGGGTACAGGTACTGCTTTTATCTCAGCTAGCGAAGATAAGATTGAGCATATTGGAGGTACTGGTGTAGGTGGTGGTACCCTTTTAGGTTTATCAAGACTTATGCTTAATATGGACGATTTTAATCATATAATTGAACTTGCAAACGATGGGGATTTAAACAAAATAGATTTATCTGTTAATGATATAACAAAATCTGCTGTTTCAAATTTATCACCTGAAACCACTGCCTCAAACTTTGGTAAAATAAGTGATTTAGCAGAAAAGTCTGATATTGCGCTTGGAATTATAAATTTAATTTTTCAATCTATTGGTATGTTATCAGTTTTTGCTTGTAAATCATCAGTAATAAATGATGTTGTTCTTACCGGTAATTTAACGCAAATTACTCAAGCAAAGACAATATTTGATACTTTAAATAAGATTTACAAAATAAATTTTATTATTCCAAAAAACGCAGAATTTTCTACGGCTCTTGGTGCTGCAATTATAAGCAATAAAAACATAAAGAAAGTTAAATTATAAAATAACTTTTTTAAACATACAAATTTACTCCTTAGCATAGATTATATAAGATAATTTTTGCAAAGGAGTATTTTGTTGAAAAAAAGTTTAATTACAGATACAATAATATTAACAATATCAGGTTTTTTAGCAAAAGCAGTTGGTTTTGCGATTAGAGTATACATTTCTAATAAAATAGGTTCTGAAGGAATGGGAATGTTTTCAATGGTAAGCTCAATATATATGCTTTTTGCTACTATTGCCACGTCTGGAATTAGCATATCAGTATCGAAACTTTGTGCTGAAGAAATAAGCAAAGGTAATACTTATAGTGCAAGAAAAATCGTTCGATTATCTTGCTTAGTTATGGGACTTGTTGGATTAATAGCTTTTGTAGTACTTTTTTTAAGTTCAAATTTCATAGGAATTACATTGCTAAAAGATATTAGAACAATACTTTCGATTAAACTTATTTCAATTGGACTACCATTTATTTCAATTACTTCCTGTATTAATGGATATTTTTTTGCTAGTAGAAACGTCGTAAAACCTGCAACTTCACAAATATTGGAACAGATAGTAAAAATAATAAGTGTTTATCTTCTTTTCTTAATTTTATTGCCAAAAGGTCTTGAATATGGCTTAGCTGCTGTTGTTTTATCTATTACAATAGCTGACTTTTTTGTATGCATTTATCAATTTATTCTTTATAAGCTATATAAAACGAAAATTATAAATAAAAGCTTTTCGTTAAAAAATACAGTAAAAAAATTAGTATCTATATCTTTTCCCCTTGCAATAAATTCATATTTAAATTCAGGACTTAGATTAATTGAAAATTTAATTATTCCCTTTTCACTTAGAAAATTTGGTCAAACTTTTTCACAGAGTTTATCTACATATGGAATGTTAAAAGGAATGGTAATGCCTATTTTAATTTTCCCCTCTGCATTTCTTTCCTCTCTTGCAAATATTTTAGTTCCGGCAATAGCTAGTGCCAAAATTAACAACGACTTAGTTAAATTAAATAAAACTATATCTAAAATATTACAGCTAACTTTATTAATAGGAATTTTGTTAGTAGGGATATTTATGAGCTTTTCTTATGATATAAGTATGATTTTATATCATAATATCGAATGTGGAAAGATGTTATTTTCTCTTTCGTTTATCTGCCCTTTTTTATATTTTGATATGATAATAGTTGCCATATTAAATGGTTTATCAGAACAGATAACTTGTTTAAAGGTAAATTTAATTGAGGCATTAATAAGAATTGCTATAATATTTTTTATTATTCCTATTATCGGAATTAACGGTTTTTTATTTGCGATTGGACTTTCTTCTATATTTAGTGCGATTTTATATTTGAGAAAACTAATTAGCATTACGAACATTAAATTTGATTTTATAAATTATATTTTAAAACCTATTTTATCG
>JAVVYT010000067.1:4754-7413 GCA_036650995.1 Clostridia bacterium
TATCTACAAGATTTTTATACAAAACATTGACTATTACAACAATTTATCCGTCAATAGGACTCATTATTGGAATAGTCATAAGTTGTGTTATTTATTTAATTTTAATAATTTTGCTTGGTTGTATTGATAAAAAAGACTTTATCTTTCTTTTGTATACAATTAAAAAGAAAAAATAATTATTTCATTTCAGATATAACGTCAATAGACTCTTTAAAGCAAAGTTTTACAATTCCTGCAACAGGAACAGCTATAAACATACCACCAACGCCCCACAATGCTGAGCACGCTAATAAAGAAAATAGCACAGTTATTGGGTGAATATCTGCTGCGTCCGATTGTAAAATTGGTGATAAAACATTTCCTTGGAGTTGTTGGAAAACAAAACAAAAAACTGCAACGATAATAGCTGATGAAATTCCTCCGGTAAATAAGCCTACAAGAACTGCAATAATTCCTGCGACAATCGATCCAAAAAACGGAATGAAATTTAATACAAAAGTTAAAATAGTTAATATGAGTGTATATTTTAGACCCATTATCCAAAAACCAATACCACAAGCTCCGGCAACTGCTAAAGAAGCGATTATTTGAGCTTTAATATAACCTTTTAATTGCTTGTCACTTGAAGTTAGTATTCTCTCTACTCTGTTTTTAAATTTAAGAGGTATAAAATTTTTAAAAGAATCAATTAGTTTTTCACCGTCTAACAAGAAATAAACCACAACAACAAATGCAATTAGTACATTCATAGCTTTACTAGCACCATCTATAAATCCTGTAACGATAGCACCAAGAAAAGTAGTTAGGTATTCAAAGCCTTTATTTAAAAGATTATTGATATTATCAATAATAAATGAAGGTGTTTGACTCTCAACAAGTTTGTCTTTAATACCGTTAATAAAATCGGCAAATTGTGCACCAAATTTTTCAATACTAGAAAAATCAGATACTAAGCTTTGTCCTTGTGATACAAGAGGTGGCACAATAGCAACTATAACTAACGCTATTACTGCTAAAACTGTTATCATTACAAGGATAGTTGATAACCAACGCTTACATTTTAAATTCTTTTCATAAAATTTAAGCAAAGGAAAAAGAAGGTATGCAAATATTGCAGAAAAAATAAAAATAGGTAATGAAGATGCAGTAAAAAACAAAACAACAATTGCGGCAATTAGAACTAAAGTACAAGCCCATATTTTGGTTGTTGACATTAAATTAATCTCCTTTAAAATAAAATTTACATATTACTTCAATATTACTTTAATATTACAAAAATATCAATGCTTTTTACTAAATTTCTTAATATAATTACACTTTTTGCATAACGGCTCAACTATTTTACGATTTGAAAAGTTATCAAATATGTTTTTAGCACGATTTGACTGTAATATATCAATTAATGAAGTGCAAAAAATATTTCCAAGATTGATTTCTCCGTTATTATCTAAACAGCATGGTACAACAGTTCCATCAGCCAAAACAGAAAAATGATCACGTAATCCATAACAAAATCCTGTGTTATTAACATCATCAATATCAATATCTGGCCAATCAAAGGCCTCATCTAATTGAAGAAAAACTCTATTTGCAAGTTTTATATTTTTTAAATTATTTATCTGGCTAAAAACATCTACGTCAAAATGTTTTTCTATTTTTTCTATAATATCACTATTTAATGTGTTGTCCTTAGTGTTTTTAACATTCCATAATCTAAGGCAACAATATGTATCGTTGGATTTTCTAATTTCTGTTACAAAATTCAAGATATTGTTTAAGTATTCTTCATAACTTTCACTCATTAAATTAGCCTCAAAACTATGAATAGATATGCTGATTTTATTTAACATATTACCATTAAATATCAAAGCTTTTTCTTTTGATAATAAAGTCCCGTTTGTTGTTATATTAATTTTAACGTTTTTTTCTTTTGCTAGTTTTAAAAAGCTCTCTAAATCTTTATGAAGTAATGGCTCACCCATTTGATGCAAATTAATATAATCTGCATATTTAGAAACCTCGTTCAAAACATACTTAAATTCGTCATAAGACATACTTTTAGGTTCCCTTGTTGTCTTAGGGCAAAATTTGCAATTCAAATTACAAATATTAGTTATTTCTATATATGCCTTTTTATATCTTCTCATTTATATCCTCATTTTATTACTTATATTATATTTATTCGCAGACTCTGCTACTAATTTAGCTTCATTATACACATACTGTATATCTATATTTAACACTTAATTTTTACATTAAAAATATAACCTATCTTCTTATAAAAACAAACTTTGTTTTTACTATTCGCTATACCATCAACCCCTATTGTTATAATTCTTTTGTAATGTTTCTAAAACTTCGTGTGACAATTCTTATTTTAATTCTTCGTTATCTAGTAATTCCGATAAATTATCTAGCCACATTATACCTCTCATATAATGCTCTTGCACAAATCCCACAATGATTTACTCTCACCATCTACATTTGTAAGAACTAGAAAAGATAAACCTATCAATTGTCACGCATATTACATGCCTTATAGTTGAACACCAAAATCGTCATCGAAGTAGTGGCTTTTGTATCTGAGGAGTATTGTATGCCTAGGATGCTCATTGTGGCGGATATTGTAACATCGTTTCCATACTTTTAATTATAGGTA
>JAVVYT010000068.1:0-7359 GCA_036650995.1 Clostridia bacterium
AAGCAATAAAGCAGAAACTGCGGCTGGAATTTTTTCGGCAAAAGAAGCGACTTCAAAGGCAATAGGCACTGGCTTTATCGGATTTAATTTTATTGATGTAGAGGTTATGTACGATAAAAGTGGGGCACCTTATGTTAAAATTTCTGATAGATTAAAAGCTATAATTAAATTAGATTATAAATTTCATCTGTCTATTTCTCATGATACTGATTATGCAATAGCATATGTAGTCTGCGAAAAGTAATAAAAAATTGATTTTCTTCATATATATTTTTAAGTCAAATTAAAAATTTAAGGAGAAGATATGAAAAAAATATTTTTACTTTTTTTAACAATGGTTATATTGCTAACTTTTAGTGGCTGTAATGCCAAAAAGCCTTCTAAAATCTCGCTTGCTGATAAATATCTTAATAGTTATGGCTTTAAGAGTGATGTTGTAGTTTCAAATAACGAAAAGGAATTATTTGCATTTAACTTTTTTTGTCGTAAAGACGAGTTTATAGCTAAAATCATATCACCTGATATATTAAAAAATATTGTGATTAGCGAAAAAGATGAGGTAAAATCTATTTCCTATAACAATTTAAAGCTCTCACTTAATGTTTTAAACGAAAACCAAAAATCCCTTGTTAATAAATTTTGTGTTAAAACTTCTGCTTTATATGATATGATTGTAAACTCTAAAATCACTAGAGAAAACGATTTTTTTAAAATAGATTATAATGGAATAGAGATAACCTTTGATAATGATTATAAGATTATTCAAATAAAAAGTAATGAATATATAGCAAAATTTACTAATTTTGAATTTATAAGGAATGATAAAAACGATGAACACACCTCTAAAACGGACCTGGACGCAGATTAATATAAATAATCTTGAAAATAATCTTAATTGTATTAAAAAACAGTTAAATGACGATTGCAAAATTATGGCAATAGTAAAAGCAGATGCCTATGGTCACGGAGCTCCGTTTATAGCTAACGTATTAGCTAAGGACGAAAAAATCGCCTATTTTGCGGTATCTAATATTGACGAGGCGTGTCAAATTAGGCATGGTGGTATCACTAAAGATATTTTGATTTTAGGTTTTACACCAGAAGAATTTTTTGAAAATTTAGTTTCGGATAATATTACTCAAACAGTTTTTTCAGTCGAATATGCTACATTACTATCAAATTTTGCAAAATCCCATAATGTAGTTATTAAAGTGCATATAAAGATAGATTCAGGTATGGGTAGAATAGGCTTTATGTGTAGTAAAGATGAATTAATTTATAATAGTATTAATGATATATTAAAAGTATTGGCTCTTCCAAATTTAGAATTTGAAGGAATTTTTACTCATTTTGCAGTTTCTGATGAACTAGAAAAAGAGTTTACAATAAAGCAGTATAATAATTTCACAACAGTAATTAAACTACTCAATAAAAAGGGATTTGATTTTAGATGGAAGCATTGTAGCAATAGTGCCGCTATTATCAGCTTTCCTGAAATGCAGTTAAATATGGTTCGCCCTGGTATAATTTTATATGGGCTTTATCCTTCTAGCTGCGTAAATCATATTGGTTTAAAGCCTGTTATGAGTCTTAAAACTACAATTTCACAGATAAAAGAAGTAGACGAAGATATTACAATAAGCTATGGCAGAACATATAAAACTTCAAGAAAAACCATTGTAGCTACTATGCCAATTGGATACGCAGACGGCTTTCCTCGCATACTATCAAATAATGGCGATGTTTTAGTAAATGATACAAGAGCTCCTATTATTGGCCGTATTTGTATGGATATGACTATGATTGATATAACAAATGTTAACGGCTGTAAAACAAATCAAACGGTTACAATATTCGGTGAAGATATTAAAAACCAAATCCCAGTAGAAGAGTTAGCCGAAAAAATGCATAGTATTAATTATGAAACAATTTGTTTGATTGGAAAAAGAGTTCCTAGAATATATATTAAAGATGGTAAGGAGATAGATTTTATAAATTATATTGCAAATTAAATTTTTACACCGCTTTACAAATAAAATAATTACTACTGAATATTAATTCCAAATTTTATCTATTGTTTTTAAGAAAAAAATAATGTATAATTTATATGCTAACTATCATAAACACTATAAGGTGAATAACTTGAAAAGAGGGCTATAAATGATTATATTAAATGAAGATTTTAAAATCTCATTAGAAAATAAAAAAAATTTTTTAAAAATGATTAAAGGATATAAAAAAATGGCAAGAATAAATATAGAGCTTGCTAATGAATTTATATCTATTGATAGTCAGGCTCTCAAAAAATATGAGTTATATTTAGCGGAGAGTGAAAATTGTGATAGTAAGGCGAGGAGAAATATATTATGCTGATTTAAGTCCTGTTGTGGGCTCTGAGCAGGGAGGATTAAGACCGGTTATTATTATTCAAAATAACGTAGGTAATAAATTTTCCCCAACAGTTATAGCAGCAGCAATTACAAGTCAGATTAATAAAGCTAAACTGCCAACGCATATTGAATTATCGGCAGAAAAATACGGGCTTATAAAAAATTCCGTCATTTTGTTAGAGCAAATTCGTACCATTGATAAACAAAGACTTAAAGAGAAAATAGGGCTACTTGATGCAAAATCAATGAAAGCTGTCGATGAAGCGTTGTTTGTAAGTTTTGGTCTTGAAATGAAAAACTAGTGCAAAATAATAATATTTATAGTAAAAACATTTATAGTAAAAATTTTTAAAATAAAAAGGAAGTTTTATATGAAAAAGAATAAAATCGTTTCAGTTATTATCGCAACTGCTGTACTTTTAACAACAGTATTATACATAGGAATTGTAGTAGTGTCCGCTGCCGGTGGCGATAGCGACGACCCTATTGTTACTAAAAGCTATGTAGATAAAGCAGATGCAGTATTAGATAGCAAAATCAACACCCAAAATACTAATCAAACAAATGCACTAAATGCAGCTCAGGCAGCAAATAGTAGTAAATATATAACACGCTCAGCAGCAGAAGAAATTGCTAAAAATGCTGCAAGTAGTGCTGTTAAAGCATATGCCGATAGCTTACCTCAAGGAACATATGGATACTCTGTAATTTCATTAAAAGCAAATTCTACACTAACCGGCTCTGAGGGTTTAGAATTTATAATAAGAAATGGTATTGCATCTGTTGAGTCAAGTTCGTCATCAGTTGGAGTATATGATATGACAAGTGGTGCTTTTATTGGTAACACAGGCTTACTTGAGCCAAATCATTACTTTATCCTTCAAAGAGAGGGCAGAAAAGTTCTAGCAAAAACAGATTGTGATATTTTAGTACGTGGAAACTATAAGATTTCATAAATAATTAAATGTTAAACATTTATTAAAAGTAAATTCATATCTATCCTTTATAATAAAATTATGGAAGAAGAATAAAGGAGGTGCTAAGGTTTGCATATATGGATTTTAAATTTATAAGTACTCTTCCAAAATACATAAATCTTATATGCGCATTTAAAAATTATATTAATAAATAAAAAATCGGAGGCGACCCAAAAGGGTCAAATACAGTAAAAAAGACCGGTTATAATAAATAAAGAAAAAAATTAAATATCTCATTTTAAAGAAATTAAGTATATTATTTGCTTAATTTCTTTTTTTTATCATATTTTAAAGGTAAAAGTAATATAAATTAATAAAGCTATTTTAAGATATTTTTTAATAGTTAAATCAAGATTTTTCTTGGTATGAAGTTTAATAATTTACAATAAATTGATTCCCGATGTATGTAGGGAAAAAGCCGAGCCAATATATTTTCCGCTGAAAATGTATTGATTAAATTTAATTGTTGTCAGCGGAGAAATGGAGCATTATAAGATGAATTTAGAAAAAAACAGTTGTAAATTTTCAGAAGTAGTTTGTGAACTTACAAACGAAAAAGTGGTGGAGTGTGATTTTATTGTACCTGATTATTATCCGGATATATTAAAAGTAATGCACACTGAAGCTATACCTCGTATTAAATCAAAAAGTAAAAAAGACGATAAATATCTGGTAGAAGGGTATGTAGATTTTAAAATTTTTTATACTTCACAAGAGCTAGATAAGCTAATCTGTGTATCTACTATGTGTGATTTTTTGTCAAGCTTTGATTTAAAACAAATGCGAGATGATTCGCTAATAAAAGTTAAAATAGATACAAGTGAAGCTTTGTCAAAAGCAATTTCAGAAAGAAAATTATCTTCTAAAGTAACTTTAGATGTAGCTTTAAAATGTTGGAATGAAAACTCCACAGAAATTGTAACCGCAACAAATAACGATAAGCTAGAACAAAAGCTTGAAACTATTTCTGTCTATAATATAATTTCGAGTAAAACAAAAGCTGTCGCTATTTCTGAAGATATAGAAACGTCCGCAACAACAGCTCAAATACAGTCAATTTTAAAAAGCGACGCTAAAATCATTGTAAACGATATAAAGCCTTTATCAAATAAGGTTGTAGTCCACGGAATTGCAACTGTTAAAAATGTTTATGTCGGTATTGATGATGAAATAGAAGAGATAGAGAGTAAAATCCCTTTTAGTCAAATAATTGAAATGGATGAAATTGATGAAGATGCAAAAATCGATGTTTCTTTTGATGTGTCGGAGATACAGTGTTCTTTAAAACAGACCCAGGAGGGTGAAAATCGCTTAATAGCAGTTGATTTAGAGATTATGACAAATGTTACCTGCTTTAATAATATCGAAACTATTGTACTAGAAGATGCTTTTTCTCTAAATAGTAATGCCGATTTTGATACTAAAAAAATTAAATATGATAAACTTATTGATATATCAAAAGATTCGTATATGGATAAAGTGGCAATAGAGATAGAATACGACATTAAAAAAATTATCTATGCGAACAACAGTGTAAAGATAATTAACTTTACACGAGAAAACGAGAACGTCATAGCAAATTGTGAGCTTTATGTTTGTATATTGTTCTTAAATATCGAGGATGAAATAATACCATTTAAAAAAACAATACCGTTTAAAGTTCAAATATCCTGTGATAATACTGAAGATAATCTAAAGTTTGAAGCCACTGCCGACCTTGTTAATTGGAGTTATAATATTACATCTGATAACTCAGTTGATATAAGATTTGAAGCAGAAATAAAGTGTATTATTATAGCTAGAAAATCACAAAACGCAATTGTAAATATAACAATAGACGAAGATTTAGAAAAAGCCGCTAGTACAGTAGCTCCGGTGACAATTTATTATGCTAAAAAAGGAGAAAAGATTTGGGATATATCAAAAAAATATAATACAGTCGGTGAAGAGATAAAAACGATAAATGAAATCGAGCTAGATTTTCTAGAATCCGATATGATGCTTATAATTCCAAAAATTAAATATGTAAAATGAATGAATATATAATTGCTTTAATTTCAGCTTTTTTTATTACTGGAATAGCAGAGCTTGGCGATAAAACACAGTTACTTGTAATGACAATGAGCGCAAAGTATAAAGTACGTGATGTGTTATTAGGGATTATTATAGCGATTATAGCGTTAAATGTTATGGCAGTAGGTCTAGGCTCAGCAATTACAAAACTAATTCCAATGGAACTTATCTCAGTGTTTGCAGGAATAGCATTTATTATGTTTGCAATCTCGAGTTTGTTATCTAAAAAAGAGGACGATACTTCTCTTGGAAAAAGTAAAAGTCATATACCAATTTTTATAATAATTGCATTTACATTTTTTCTAGCAGAACTTGGCGACAAAACACAAATTGTTGTAATTGCAATAGCCGCACAAAACAAAGGTTTTGAAATCCCTGTTTTAATTGGTGCAGTGGCTGGAATGATTATAATCGATTCTTTAGGACTTGTAATAGGAAATATTTTAAAATCAAAATTAAATTCAAGCCACTTAAAATGGCTATCTATCGTTATTTTTACAGTCTTTGGAGAGCTTACTTTATTCTCAGTATTAAAAGATATAATAGGAATACCATTTACAGTGCTAATACTAACCCTAATAATTGTTTTACTCATTTTAATCTATTTGAAAACAAAGATGACAAAGAAAACAAATTTAATTTAGCAAAAAGAGAGCCATTAATCCGGCGATTTATGGCGTTATCTTAAAATATAAATCGCCGGAGAAATGGATTATATAATGGAAAAAAAAGATATATATAGCGATATAGCAAAACGAACTCAAGGAGATATTTATGTTGGCATTGTAGGTCCTGTACGCACTGGTAAGTCGACATTTATAAGCAAGTTTATGGAAAAATTAGTACTTCCATTAATCGATGATGATTTTAAAAAAGAGCGTGCGTTAGATGAGCTACCACAGTCAGCAGTTGGTAAAACAATTATGACAACAGAGCCCAAATTTGTCCCTAATGAGGCGGTGGAAATAAACGCATCAGATAATGCAAAATATCGGGTACGACTTATTGACTGCGTTGGATATATTGTACCTAGCTCTATTGGTTATATTGAAAATGAAATGCCCCGAATGGTAAAAACACCGTGGTATGATGAGGAAATACCATTTAATATGGCAGCCGAAATAGGCACTCAAAAAGTTATCAACGAGCATAGCACAATAGGGCTTGTAATCACGACAGATGGCAGTATAGGGGAGATACCAAGGAATGAATACGAAGAGGCAGAAAAACGTGTTATAGACGAGCTTAAAGCGATAAATAAGCCTTTTGTAGTACTGCTTAATAGTGCTGATGAAAAATCTGAATATACAATTAATTTAGCAAATAGTATGGCTAATACATACGGAGTTAAAGTAATACCGATAAACTGTTTAAATCTTGATAAAGATACTATTGGCGATATAATGGAAAGTGTTTTATTTGAGTTTCCGGTTAAAGAAATATCGATTGATATGCCTACTTGGATTGAAGCTTTAGAAAGTGACCATTGGTTAAAATCAAGTATTCTAAGCTCAGTTATAAATAATGCAAAGAGTGTAAATAAAATATCTGATATAAAAAAATTAGTAGATAATTTAAAACAAAATGAATATGTTTTAACGTCAAATATGAACAGTGTGGATTTAGGCACAGGAAGTGCAAAAATCGAGCTTAAATTAGATGAAAGTTTATTCTATAAAATAATTTGTGAAACAACAGGTCTTGAAATAAATGATGATGGCGATTTAATAGCAGTGCTTAAAAACTTATCTCACTCAAAGATAAAGTACGATAAAGTAGCAGAGGCTTTAAACGATGCAGAAACAAAAGGCTATGGCATAGTATCACCTGGAATAGACGATTTAACGTTAGAAGAACCAGAAATTGTAAAACAAAATGGTAAATTTGGAGTTAAACTAAAAGCAAGTGCGCCATCAATA